>NZ_JBVJKN010000014.1:0-40102 GCF_055585225.1 Streptomyces sp. NPDC053673
ACCCGCGGCCTGATGGTGGACGTCGCCGGCCAGATCCGCGCGGCCGGATTCGTCGTCGATGACCGCCTGTGGGCAACGGCCGCCGACTGCAACGCGCCGACCTGCTGCGGCGACGGCCCCTGCTGCTGACCGACCCGACCCGGGCGGGCCGCAGCACCAATCGGGCGGCCCGCCCGCTCGACAGAACGGGACCTCGGTGCCCACCCATCCCGTACCCAGCGCCGGCCGGTCCCGCGTGACGGTCTTCCCGCTGGAAGGCCTCACCGTCGCCTACACCTCCCAGTCCAGCGACGATCGCGGCATCGGCGACATCGGCATCGTCGCCGTCACCGCCCCGCACGAAGACGCGAAGGCCGCCAGTCATGCGCTGTGGCTCCTCGCCCGCACCATGCACGGCACCCGCGTCGTGAGCAACGAAACGCAGGCCCGGTGGATCCTCACCCAGGCCATGCGGGCCCGCATGGTCAACGCTCCGAGCCATCGCGACCTGCCGGCCGCCGAGTGGGTCTTCGGACTGGGCCGAACGCACCGCATCTACGAGCCGCCGTTCGCCAACCACGACGTCCTAGCGACCGGCCACCTCGCCCTCACCTGACCCCCCGGACCGCCCCGGCCCGCCGTCCCCCGTCGGCCGGCCGGGGATCTTCCCTTCCGGACTCGTCGCGACGGACGGGCCGCCCTCCCCCGTATCACAGGTGTGGAGCCATAACCGGGGCGCCTGCCAGAACGGCCTACCGCACGCCCCCATCCCATATACGGCCCTCTCGGATTCCCGGTAGCCGTCGAGGTCGCCGTGCCGGGTCTCCCCCTCTCGCGCTGCGTGCGCGGGAGCGGGCCTCTCGTGCGTTCGCGCCCTGTTGTGCGCCAGGCTCGCACGGTTACGGTGCGCCGCACACATCGACCCGCGAAGGGGGACCCATGGCCAGGCGACTGCGCAAGGTTGGCACCAACTCGGGCAACAACGGCTGCCTCACGCTGTACCGGATCGAAGGCACCGACACGTGGCTGATCCAGGGAGACCGCGTCACCAACCCCGACGAGCTCGCCCAGCTCGAAAACCTCACCGTCGAGGAGAGCGCCGCCACGGTGCCGCGTGAGCTCCTTGCCAACTTCGGCCCCAGGGAGCCGGTGCACGTACCCGAGATGATCACGTTCGACGAGTTCGACGGCATGTTCATCGCCTTGAAACACTCCGCGTGGCGGCTGGAGTCCCGCCGCCGCTATGCCTCCGACGAGGCCACCGATACCTACGCCCGGTTCGCCCGGGGCGAGACGGTCGCGTGGGACCTCGCCGACCCGTGGTGCGTGGAGCGTCGTGAACAGACCGCACTCGGGAAGCGGTTCGAGCGCGTCCGGATCCTCGATGAGCCGGCCACCGAGGGGCAGCGGTACCTCCTCGACAGCGCACGCCGGAACGCCGCGGTGGGCGAGGACATCCGCACCCTGACCCGTGCGAAGGCCGAAGAGCTGCGGCTGCCCGCCGAGGACTTCTGGATCTTCGACGGTCGCGTTGTCGCGCGGCTCCACTTCGACGCCGACGACCGGATGACCGGCGTCGAGCTCATCACCAACCCGGCCGAGGTCCTGCCGTACTTGCAGGCCCGCGAGGCCGCCTGGCACTACGCCGCCCCGTACGACCGGGCCTAGGTGTATTGCGAAAGTCCCGCCTGGCACGCGACGCCTGGCACGCACTCCCCCGTAGCCCTTCGGGCACGGGAGGTGCCCCCACGCTGCGTTGTCGGTCTCATCCACGTACGCCCAGTACGAGGACGATCTCCCCCAGAGCTGCGCCTGGGAGGTGCCCCCACCGCCTTGCGATCGCACGCACCAGACGCCGCGGGCCCCGCCCTCCGGGCGGACGGCGCTACTTTCGCAACACGCCCTAGCCGGTGCCGTCCGTGGGATGAGCACCGATCTCCGGCAGTCCGGGGTGTCCGGGTTGTCCGGGCTGTCCAGGTGTAGCTCGGCGCGCGGCTACGAGAGCCGCGCGCCGGGCTCACCGGACGGGACGCGTGCGTCGTCTGCGGCAAGCCGTTGACGCGCGGCGCCGTGCCCGGAGACAAGGCCCTTGGCCGACACGGTGTCCACGTCCTCGATGCCGAGGCGTGGGCCTGCCCGTGAACCGCGCACGCGCGTCGGCGTCGGCGTCGGCGAGGGCGCGGGGCGCGGGGCCGCATGGGGGCGCCGACCGCGTTCACGACGACTCGCGCACCACGAGCTCCGTCGGCAGAACGATCCTCGGCCGCTCCATTCGTTCCCGCCGCTCCCGCCCGCTCCGGTCCGCTATCTCCTGAAGCAGGACGTCCGCCATCGTGCGGCCCATCTCCTCGATCGGCTGGCGCACACTGGTGAGCGCCGGGTCCATGTGGCGCGCCACAGCGGAGTCGTCGAAGCCGACCAGGGCGACGTCGTCGGGAATGCGGCGGCCCGTCTCGCGCAGGACCTGGCGGGCACCGGCCGCCATGACGTCGGAGGCGGCGAAGACCGCGTCCAGAGCGGGGCGGCGGTCCAGCAGTTCGCGCATGGCCCGGCGGCCGCCCTCCTCGGTGAAGTCGGCGGGTGCGACCAGCTGTTCGTCAGGGGCGACGCCCGCCGCGGCGAGGGCGTCCCGGTAGCCGTCGAGGCGGCACTGCGCACCGTAGACGTCGAGGCGGCCCGTGATCGTCGCGATGGTGCGGCGGCCCCTGGACAGCAGGTGCTCGACGGCCGCGCAGGCGCCCGCGGTGTTGTCGGAGTCGACGGCGGCGAGGGGTTCGTCCGCCGAGCGGCGGCCGCTGATGACGGCCGGGATCGCGAGCTGTTCGAGGAGGTCGGGCAGCGGGTCGTCGGCGTGTACGGACACCAGCAGGACGCCGTCCACGCGGTCGGCGGCCAGGTACTGGGCGAGCCTGCGGCGCCCCCGGTCCGAGCCGGCGAAGGTCAGCAGCAGCTGCATGTCGGTGTCGGCGAGAGCCGCGCCGACACCCCGCACGATGTCGGAGAAGTACGGCTCCGCGAAGAACCGTGCCTCGGGCTCCGGGACGACGAGGGCGATGGCGTCGGTGCGGTTCGCGGCGAGTGCGCGCGCCGCGCGGTTGGGCACGTAACCGAGCTCGGCGACGGCCGCCTCGACGGCGGCCCGGGTCTCGTCGCTCACCCGCGGCGAGCCGTTGATCACCCTGGAGACCGTGCCGCGGCCGACTCCGGCGCGCGCGGCGACCTCTTCGAGGGTCGGTCTGCCTCCGCTGCGGCCCGACGTCCTGGCTCCGCCGCGTGTTCCGCCGCGTGCGGCACCGGCCGCCCGGGCACCGGCGTTCCGGCGATCCACCATGATCCGCCTCCCGTGCTCCGCTGGCCGAGAACATTACGCGTCGAGTGCCTTGACACCCCTCCGGGGAGCCGCGAACCTTCAACACATCACGTATGGGAGCGCTCCCACCGTACCTGACTCATACAGAACCCGCACGTTCCCCGCCCGAGCCGCAGCTTCAACGAACGGGCGCACCACGACAATTGGCCGGGGGGTCGACACGTCAGGGCACAAGGAGGACGCAATGCGCAGGACCGTAATCCTCGCGGTCGTCGCCGCGCTCGGCGCCGGGCTGCTGGCCGGCTGTGCCGAGGACAGCGACGAGCCCGCCGGCGGCAGCTCGAAGGGCGGGGGCGGCGGACAGGGCAGGACCACGATCACGGTGGGGGTCTTCGGAGCCTTCGGGCTCAAGGAGGCCGGGCTCTACGACGAGTACATGAAGCTCAACAAGAACGTCGAGATCAAGCAGACCTCGATCGAGCGCAACGAGAACTACTACCCGCAGCTGCTCACCCACCTGGGCAGCGGCAGCGGCCTCGCCGACATCCAGGCCGTCGAGGTCAACAACATCGCCGAGATCACCGCCACCCAGGCGGACAAGCTGGTCGACCTGGGCAAGGCGGAGGGAGTCAGCAAGGACAGCTTCCTGCCCTGGAAGTGGGCGCAGGCCACGAACAAGGACGGGAAGACGATCGGGCTCGGCACCGACATCGGCCCGCAGGGCATCTGCTACCGCAAGGACCTGTTCGCCAAGGCCGGGCTGCCCACCGACCGTGAGGCCGTCGGCAAGCTCTGGGCGGGCGACTGGAACAAGTACCTCGCGGCGGGCAAGCAGTTCAAGGCGAAGGCCCCCAAGGGCACGGCCTTCGTGGACTCCGCGACCGGCGTGATGAGCGCGATCACCGGCAGCAGCGCCAAGCGGTTCTACGACGAGAACGGCGAGGTCGTCTACAAGACCAACCCGGCCGTGAAAGAGGCCTGGGACATCGCCGCCTCCTTCGCGACCGAGGGACTGACCGGCAGGCTCCAGCAGTTCACGCCCGCCTGGGACCAGGGGTACGCCAACGGCACCTTCGCCACCGTCTCCTGCCCGGCCTGGATGCTCGGCTACATCCAGGACAAGGCCGGAGCGGCCGGCAAGGACAAGTGGGATGTCGCACCGGCGCCGAAGCCCAGCAACTGGGGCGGCTCGTTCCTGATCGTCCCCGAGGCCGGCAGGAACAAGACCGAGGCGGCCAAGCTCGCGGCCTGGCTGACCGCCCCCGAGCAGCAGGCGAAGCTCTTCGAGAAGCGCGGCAGCTTCCCGAGCGCGTCCGCGGCGTACGCGCTGCCCGCCGTGTCCGGCGCCAAGCACGAGTACTTCGCGAACGCCCCGATCGGACAGATCTTCTCCCAGGCCGCCCAGGGCATCCCGGTGACCATTGTCGGCCCGAAGGACCTGGTCATCGCTCAGAACCTGGGAGACATCGGCATGCTCCAGGTCGACCAGAAGGGCAAGTCCTCGAAGGAGGGCTGGGAAGCCGCGGTGAAGGCCATCGACAACGCACTGGACCAGTGACAGGACCGGACCATTGACCGGTATGGCAAGTGACGCCACCGCCGCCGCGCCCTCCCAGGGGGAGGAGGGCGCGGCCCGGGCGCGACCCCCGATCGAGGACCCCGTCGCGACCGAACGGCGCCGCGCGCGGCGCAGCCGCCGGTACCGGCGGGACGTGCGGTGGAGCCCGTATGCCTTCGTAGCGCCGTTCTTCGTGTTCTTCGCGGCCTTCGGGCTCTTCCCGCTGCTCTACACCGGCTGGGCCTCGCTGCACCGCGTGGAGCTGACCGCGCCGAACGACATGGAGTGGGTGGGGCTGCGCAACTTCACCCGACTGCTGGAGGACGAGTTCTTCTGGAACGCACTGAAGAACACCTTCACCATCGGGCTGATATCCACCGTCCCGCAGCTGCTCATGGCTCTGGTCATCGCCCATCTGCTCAACTACCGGCTACGCGGCTCGATGTTCTTCCGGGTGGCCGCCCTGACCCCGTACGCCACCTCGGTGGCCGCGGCGACGCTCGTCTTCGTGCTGCTCTTCGGCCGCGACTACGGGATGGTCAACTGGGCGCTGGGGCTGGCCGGGATCGATCCCGTCGACTGGCAGAACGGCGAGTGGACCTCGCAGATCGCGGTCTCGACGATCGTGATCTGGCGCTGGACGGGCTACAACGCGCTGATCTATCTGGCGGCGATGCAGGCCATCCCGAGCGACCTGTACGAGTCCGCCGCACTGGACGGGGCCTCGCGCCGGCAGCAGTTCGTCCACGTCACCATCCCCTCGCTGCGGCCGACCATCCTCTTCACCTGTGTCGTGTCGACGATCGGCGCGACCCAGCTCTTCGGCGAGCCGCTGCTCTTCAACGGGAGCGCGGGCGCGACGGGTGGCGCGGACCACCAGTTCCAGACGCTCGGGCTCTATCTGTACGAGCAGGGCTGGGTGAATCTCCATCTCGGCCGGGCCTCGGCGATCGCCTGGACGATGTTCCTGATCCTGCTGGTGATCGGCGCGGTGAACTGGCTGCTCGTGCGCCGGCTCCGCAAGAGCGTGTAGGGGGCTGATGTGCTGACGACGAAACGGCCGACCGTTCCGGCGACGAAGCAGCCGACGGCGGAGCAGCCGGTGGCGAAGCGGACGCGACGCGGCGCCGGGCGGCAGCTGCACGGCGGACGGATCACCTACGCGGTACTGGTGACCTTCACCATCGGCTCGCTGTTCCCCCTGGTGTGGACGGCGATCGCGGCGTCCCGCAACAACACCCGGCTCGCGCAGACTCCCCCGCCCTTCTGGTTCGGCGGCAATCTCTTCAAGAATCTGGAGATCGCCTGGACCGACGCCAACATGGGCACGGCGCTGCTCAACACGACCGTCGTCGCGGGCTCGATCGCGGCGGGCACGGTCGTCTTCTCCACGCTCGCCGGCTTCGCCTTCGCCAAACTCCGCTTCCGCTTCAAGAACCTCCTCCTGCTGCTGGTGATCGGCACGATGATGGTGCCGCCGCAGCTCAGCGTCGTACCGCTGTACATGCTGATCGCCGAGCTGTCCTGGACCGACCAGCTGCAGTCCGTCATCCTCCCCACGCTCGTCAGCGCTTTCGGCGTCTTCTTCATGCGGCAGTACCTGAGCGAGGCGCTGCCGACCGAGCTGATCGAGGCGGCCCGGGTGGACGGGGCGAGCAGCTGGCGCGTGGTGTGGCATGTCGTCTTCCCGGCCGCGCGGCCGGCGATGGCGGTGCTCGGCATGCTGACCTTCGTGATGGCCTGGAACGACTTCTTCTGGCCGATCATCGCGCTGACCCAGAACGGCAGCCCCACCGTGCAGGTGGCGCTGACCGGGCTCGGCCGCGGCTATATCCCCGACCAGTCGGTGATCATGGCCGGCGCGCTGCTGGGCACGCTGCCGCTGCTGCTCGCCTTCGTGATCTTCGGGAAGCAGATCGTCGGCGGCATCATGCAGGGCGCGGTCAAGGGCTGACACCTCCTCGCCTCCTCACCTCCTCGTCCGTACGCATACGTTGGGAGCTCCTCCATGTCTGTCAGCTTTCCGCCCGGATTCCTGTGGGGCACCGCCACTGCCGCGTACCAGATCGAGGGCGCCGTACGGGAGGGCGGCCGCACGCCGTCGATCTGGGACACCTTCAGTCACACCCCCGGCAAGGTGGAGAACGGGGACACGGGCGATGTGGCCGTCGACCACTTCCACCGCCGCGCCGAGGACGTCCGGCTCATGGCGGACCTCGGCGTCAACGCGTACCGCTTCTCGGTCTCCTGGCCGCGCGTCCAGCCCACCGGCCGGGGCCCGGCCGTCCAGCGGGGCCTCGACTTCTACCGCGCCCTCGTCGACGACCTGCTGGAGCACGGCATCACGCCCCTGCTCACCCTCTACCACTGGGATCTTCCCCAGGAGCTGGAGACCGCGGGCGGCTGGCCCGAGCGGGACACCGCGAGCCGCTTCGGCGACTACGCCCGTATCGTCGCGGAGGCGCTGGGCGACCGGGTGGAGCGGTGGACCACCCTCAACGAGCCCTGGTGCAGCGCCTTTCTCGGGTACGGATCCGGTGTGCACGCGCCCGGCCGCACCGACCCGGTGGCCGCGCTGCGTGCGGCGCACCATCTCAATCTGGGCCACGGGCTGGCCGCGCAGGCACTGCGCACCACCCTGCCCGCCCGAGCCCAGGTGTCCGTGAGCATCAATCCCAGTGCCGTCAGGGCCCGTACGCGGTCGGCCGCCGATCTGGACGCCCAACGCAGGATCGACGCGCTGGCCAACCGCATCTTCACGGACCCGATGCTGCACGGCACGTACCCCGCGGATCTCCTCACGGACACGGCGAACCTCACCGACTGGTCGTTCGTCCACAGCGACGATCCGGCCGTCATCCGGCACCCCCTCGACTCGCTCGGCATCAACTACTACTCACCCGCTGTTGTATCAGCGGCCACTGACAGTGACGGCCGGGCCGTCGAACGCAACGACGGTCATGGCGCGAGCGAGCACTCTCCCTGGCCCGGTGCCGACTCGGTCGCCTTCCACCAGCCGCCCGGCGATGTCACCGAGATGGGCTGGACGATCGACCCGACCGGGCTCTACGACCTGCTGACGCGCTACAGCCGTGAGGCGCCACGACTGCCGCTCGTGGTCACCGAGAACGGAGCGGCGTACCCCGACAAGCCGGCCGCCGACGGCAGCGTCCACGACCCCGAGCGGATCCGCTATCTGCACGGTCATCTCTCCGCCGTGCACCGCGCGATCGCCGACGGAGCGGACGTCCGGGGCTACTTCCTGTGGTCCCTGATGGACAACTTCGAGTGGGCGTACGGTTACGGCAAGCGCTTCGGCGCCGTGTACGTCGACTACGACACCCAGGTCCGCACCCTCAAGTCCAGCGCCCGCTGGTACCGGGAGCTGGCCAGGACGGGGGTGCTTCCCGATTGCTCCACCACCTGACGACGGACGACGGAGTGCGGCTGTGGGCCGAGCGGACCGGAGCGGGCGAGCCCCTGGTCCTGTGCCACGGCGGTCCCGGGCTGTGGGACATGTTCCGCGAGGTGGCCGCGGCGCTCACCGATGACGCCGCGGTGCACCGCTGGGACCAGCGCGGCTGCGGACGGTCCGAGCGCCGCGGCCCGTATTCCCTGGCCCGTTCGGTCGCCGATCTGGAGGCCGTACGACAGCACTTCGGGCTGGCGCGGATGACGCTGCTCGGCCACTCCTGGGGTGCGACGCTCGCCCTGCGGTACGCACTCGACCATCCGGAGCGCGTGTCGCGGCTGGTGTACGTGTCGGGGACCGGGATCGGCCCCGATTCCGAGTGGCACGCCGCGTACCGTCGCAACAGGGACCGTGCGCTCGGCCCGCACCGGGCACGCTGGGCGGAGTTGCGGGGGCGGGCGCGTGCGGAGGCGGAGGACAGGGAGTTCTGCGTGCTGCAGTGGTCGGCGGAGTTCCCGGACCGCAACCGGGCGCTCCAGCAGGCCGCGCGCATGGCCACCCCCTGGTTCGGGGTGAACCTCGACTGCAACAGCGCCATCAACGCCGAGCTGACCGAGACCATGGGCACCGGACGGTGGCACGCCGAGTGCGCCGCGCTGGAGGTGCCCGTCGTGATCGTGGACGGCGAGCTGGACATCCGCCCCCGTACGGCGGTCGACTCCCTGGAGCAGGCGCTCCCCCAGGTCGAACGGGTCGTGCTCAAGGACGCGGGCCATCAGCCGTGGGCCGAGGACCCCGAGGGGTTCCGGGCCGCGGTGCTGTAGCGGCCGGGCAGGCGCGTGCCCCGGCCGGATGGGGGGAAGTCCGGCCGGGACACGCTGTGTGGGGGTGGAGGGGCTGCGTACAGCCGTGACCGTGGCCGGCGTCTGGCGGCCGGCGACCAGCGGCTGGCGGTCGGCTGCTACTTGTAGGCGGCGAACGCCTTGGTGAAGGCCAGCGGCTCCTGGAGGATCGAGCTGCAGGTCGCGTCGGCCGAGTTCTGCGCGCCGCCCGGGCACTGCTTGTCACGGGTCGAGGACCACATCGCCAGCCAGCCGACGCCCTTCGACTTCGCGAAGTCGACCAGCTGGGTCGCGTCGTCGACCTTGAAGATCTCCGTCGTGACGTCGTTGACGCCGATCATCGGGGTGACGGCGACGGTCTTCCAGGCCGCCGCGTCCGAGAGGCCGAGCACGCCCTTGATCTGCGCCTGCGTGGCGGTGGCGGCCTGGATCGCATAGGTGCCCATGTCGCCGCTGTACGCCGGCCCGTAGTCCATCGCCATGATGTTGACGGCGTCGGTCCGGACGCCGTTCTTCTTGGCGTCCGCGAGCAGATCGACACCGGGCTGCGTCAGGCCCTCCGGCATGACCGGCAGGGTGAAGGAGACGTCGAGGCCCGGGTGTTCCTTCTGGAGCTGCGCGATGGCCTGCGAGCGGCGCGTGTTGGCGGCGGTGTCCGGCAGCGCGGCGCCCTCGATGTCGAAGTCGACTTTGGTGAGCTTGTACTCGTCGACGACCTTGCCGTAGGCCTTGGCGAGATCGCCGGCCGAGGAGCAGTTGAGGGCCAGCTCGTGGCCGGCGGCGCCGCCGAAGGAGACCCGTACGTCACCACCCTTGGCGCGCAGGGCGGATATCTGCGCGGCGACCTTGTCGTTCGCAAGGTCGGTCACACCGCCCCAGAGCGGGGCGCAGCTGCCCCCGGAGGTGATGAAGGCGAGGGTGAAGTCCTTCACTCCGGTCTTCGTGGCGGTGTCGAGCATGTCGTACGCCGGGTAGAGGGACGTGTCGATGTACGGCGCGAACTTGCCGCCGCCTGCCGGGGCCGTGGGCGTTGCGGTGGCGGTGGCCGTGGCGGTCGGCTTCGGGGTGGCCGTCTGGGTCGGCGTCCCGGTGGGGCTGGGGGTCGAGGTCGCCGTCGGCGTGGGGGTGGGCTGTTCCGTCGGGCGGCCGCTCGGCTGCGGCGTGCCGCCCTCGTCGACCGAGCAGGTGACCTTGTTGATGAGACAGCCGGACGGATCGCCCGCCGCGCCGCTCGCAGAGGTCACGAAGCCGACGGTGACGGACGCGCCGGGTGCCAGCTCCTTGTTCCAGCTCGCCGGCTTCACGGTGATGTGCTGCCCGCTGACGGTGTGGTCACCGTTCCAGAGGGAGCCGATCTTCGTGCCGGCGGGCAGATCGAATTCGAGGGTCCAGTCCGACTGGGCCTTGCCGGTGTCGTTGGTGATGACGTACTGGCCGGTGTAGCCACCGTCCCAGGAGCTGGTCCTGGTGTACGCGGCGCCCACAGAGGCCGCCTGTGCCGTCCCGGTGAACGCGAACGCCGCGCCGCCGATGACCGCGGCGGCCACCACCGCGCCGATCGCCTTCGTCCTGCCGCTCGCCCTGCGCCGGTGCGTGCTGGTGCCCATCGCGTGCCTGCCTCTGCGTTACGGAAGTGGGGGGTGCGGCAGCACGCTAGCGACACCGAAACAGACAAATGACGGGATCCGGACGCCGGTTGATGTTCTTAGGGCACGCTTAAGGACCCCATCGGGGGCGATTAATGGTTCAGACCTCTGCGCCCCTGCGGCTTCCCGGACCGCTCTTCTTGCGCCGCCCCATCCGGTGCCCGAGACGCCCCTGCGGGCGCTGGACGCCGCCCAGCCCGATCCAGATCCGGACCTCGGTACCGCCGAGCACCGAGTGCCCGATGCGTACGTCGCCCCCGGTCGACTCGGCGACCCGGCGCACGATGTCCAGGCCGAGCCCCGTCGAACCGTCCCTGGCCCCGCTGTTGCCCCTGGCCAGCGCCGCCTCCGGGTCGGCGATCCCGGGACCCGCGTCCGACACGAGCACGATCACCGCGTCGTCGCCGTTGTGCACGTCCACCGAGAAGGCGGTGCCCTCCGGGGTGTGGCGGAAGACGTTTCCGAGCAATGCGTCCAGCGCGGCGGCCAGTTCGGGCCTGGCCACCGGAATCCGCACCGGGCGGTCCACGCCCGCGAGCCGCACCTTGCGCGCCTCGTCCTCCGCCAGCGCCGACCAGAACTCCATGCGCTCGCGTACGACTTCGGAGACGTCACAGCCCGCGCCGGGACCGGTCGCCTGCGTCTGCGGCTTCGCCTCCCGTGCCGTACGGATGATCGTGTCGACCTCGCGTTCCAGCTGCTTGACGGCGGCCCTGGTCTGATCGGCGGCGGGACCCGTGCCCAGCGAGGCCGCGTTGAGCCGGAGCACGGTCAGCGGCGTACGCAGCCGGTGCGAGAGGTCCGCGGCCAGCTCCCGCTCATTGGCGAGCAGCTGGACCACTTGGTCCGCCATGGCGTTGAAGGCGATCGCGGCCGACCGCAGCTCCGTGGGGCCCTCCTCCGGGACCCGGGCCCCGAGCCTGCCCTCGCCGAGGTCGTGCGCGGCGCCCGCGAGCCGCTGGGCCGGCTGGATCATCCGTACGCCCAGCCGGTCGGCGACCGCGACCGAGCCGACGATCAGCGCCACGCCGACCCCCGCCAGCACCAGCCAGGCGGTGGTCACACCGTTGCTGACCTCGCCCTCCGGGACGAACACCTCGACGATCGCGATCTTCCCCGAGCTGAGCGCGGTGGGCTGGAGCAGCGCGGAGCCGTCGGTGACCTCCGTGATGGAGGCGCGGCCGATGCGCTGGGTGGTGGCGAGGTCCTTCACAGCGGCCCGCCGGGTGCCGATCTCCAGATCCTGGCCGCCGGTCTCGTCGGTCGCGGGCACGTGCACGGCCATCCGGCCCGCCGCACCGGCCTGGGTGGAGGCGACGGCCCGCTCCAACTGGCCGCGGTCGGTGGTGATGGAGAGCGTGGGGCCGATGGCGGCGGCCTGCCGTTCCGCGTTGGAGAAGGCCCGGTCCCTGGCCATCTCCTGGATGACGAGCCCGAGCGGTACGGCGAAGGCGACCACGACCATCGCCGTGACCGCCAGGCAGACCTTGACCAGCGCCCATCTCATCGTCTTCTGCTCTCCCCCTGGGCTACCGCCCGGGCGGTGCCCCCGTCTCCGCACACGCGGCGCAGCTGTGCGGGCATCGTCGTCCTCTGCAGCCCGGCGGCCGCCCCGCCGCGACAGCGGCTGATGTCACGGCCGCCGCTCACTGCGGCGGCTCCAGTTTCACACCGACGCCCCGAAGGGTGTGCAGATAGCGGGGACGCGCGGCAGTCTCCCCCAACTTCCTTCTCAACCAGGACAGATGCACATCAATGGTCTGGTCGTCGCCGTACGACTGCTGCCACACCTCGGCGAGCAGTTCCTTGCGCGGCACGACGACACCCGGCCGTCCGGCGAGGAAGGCGAGCAGGTCGAACTCCCGCCTGGTCAGATCGAGCCGGCTCCCGTCCAGCGCGGCCTGACGGCGCAGCGGGTCGATCGAGAGGCCGCCGACCTGGATGACCCTGCTGGGCGGCGCCTCGCCCGCCGTGGCCCGGGAACGACGCAGTACGGCCGCCATCCGGGCCGACAGGTGCTCCACGGAGAACGGCTTGGTGAGGTAGTCGTCGGCGCCGTCGTTGAGGAGCCGCACGATCTCCGTCTCGTCGTCCCGCGCCGTCGCGATGATGACCGGTACGTCGGTGATGCCGCGCAGCATCTTCAGCGCCTCGGCCCCGTCGAGATCGGGCAGACCGAGGTCGAGAATGACCACGTCGAAGCGGAAATGGGCCACCTCACGCAGCGCCTCCAGGGCCGTCCCGACGCTCCGTACGGTGTGGGAGGCCTCGGTCAAGTGCCGGATGAGGGCGGAGCGCACGAACTGGTCGTCCTCGACCACGAGCACACTTGCCATGGGCGGCACCGTACGCCATCCGGAGTAGGAGGGTCCCCCTCGGGACAGACGGGACACGCGTGGTGCAGTATGGCCCGAATGCGGAGAGGACTCGTACACGCCATGGCGTGGTCGCTCGCCACGGGCGCGGCGGTCACGCTCTCGTGGTGGGGGGTGCACACGGTGATGGCGGGCACGGCGTACGACCGGCCGCGCGCGCTGCCGATCACGACGGACGCCCGGACGACGCAGGGCGCCCCGCCCCGGTCGCCCTCGTCCCGGCACCCCGAGTACCCGTTGCCCGCGGCGACCTCGGGCGCGAAGCCGGACAACACCCGCAAGCCCTCGGCGTCGTCGTCGGATGACGCCGAGCCGAGCAGCGGCCCCAGCAGGACCAAGCCCTCCTACTCGTCTCCGCAGTCGGGGAACGTGAAGAGTTACACGGTCGAGGGTGGCCGGGTCGCCTTCGACATCGGGCCCGCGTCGGCGGAGCTGGTATCGGCGACCCCGTCCGGCAGCTGGACGATGCAGATCTGGAAGCAACCCACTTACATCCGGGTGACGTTCTCCCAGAGCGGCCGGGAGATCGACGTGTTCTGCACCTGGCACGACACGGCCCCGCGCGTCGAGATCGAAGAACGCTGAGCGCCGACTTACGCCTGCCTGCTTACGCTTGCCATCTCACGCTTGCTCACTTGCGCCTGCCAAGGGCCGACTGCCGACTCACGCCTGCCGACTGCCGAGGCCGACTACCGCTGCCGCTGCCGCTGCCGGAGGCTGAGCGCTACCGGAAGACCGACGGCGGCGGTACGGGCGAGGGCCTGGCGCTCGCGTCGGTCACCACGGCCGCGCCGCCCGTGAAGTCCGCCAGCGCCTTGCCGTGTTCGACCCGTCCGGCGTGCGGGTCGCTCGCGACCCGGCGGGTCAGGTCCGCTACGGGCAGCGGCTGATCGGAGCCCAGCAGTACGGCGTTGCCGAAACGGCGGCCGCGCAGCACGGTCGGGTCCGCGGCGAGGGCGAGTTCGGGAAAGACGGTCGCGGCGGTGGCGATCTGGCCGCGCACATGGGCGAGCGGCGGGCCGTCGGCGAGGTTGGCGGCGTAGTGACCGCCCGGCTTCAGCACCCGGCGTACCTCTGCGAGGAACTCCGTGGTGGTGAGGTGCGCCGGGGTGCGGGCGCCGCTGAAGACGTCCGCTATGACCAGGTCCGCCCAGCCGTCGGGAAGTTTGCCGAGACCGGCGCGGGCGTCGGTGGAGCGGACCCGTATCCGGGCGCCCGGGTCGAGCGGGAGGCGGGCGCGGACGAGCTGGACGAGCGGTCCGTCCACCTCGACGATCTGCTGGGTGGAGCGCGGCCGGGTCGCGGCGACGTACCTCGCGAGGGTGAAAGCGCCGCCGCCGAGGTGGACGGCGTTCACCGGCCGGCCCGCGGGCGCGACGAGGTCGACGACGTGGCCGAGGCGGCGCTGGTACTCGAAGGTCAGCAGGGCGGGGTCGTCGAGGTCGACATGGGACTGGGGTGCGCCGTCGATCAGCAGCGTCCAGCCGCGGGGCCGCTCCCGGTCGGGGACGAGCTCGGCGAGCCCGCCATCCACGGTCTCGACGACGGCTTCGGGTGCCGCGGACCGCCCGCGCTGCCTGTTCCTTGCCACCAGGCCATTATCCCGGGGCGCGCCCGGCCCTGCGCCGCCCGGCGTCGACCCCCGTCGCCCCCGTCACCCCGCGCCGGTCCTTACGGGAGCTGGATGCTGTCCGCCGCCTCGATCAGGCGGGCCGCCTCGCCGAGGGCCTCGCGGAGCACGACCGGGTCGGTGACCGGACCGGTATCACCGGGCGGCAGCAGCCAACCGCTGCCGCTGACCGGGGGCTCCGCCGGGACGGCCGGGGAGCCGGGCGCCCCGTGCTCGATGGGCAGGCGCAGTCCGCGGCCCGACGTCTGCGTACAGGCACTGCCGGGCATGTCCCAGCCGGCCGCCGTGCCGGGCGGCACCAGGAAGCCGAGCGTGTCGCAGCTGCCGTCGTGGAGCACGGGCCCGACGGCCGGGGCCCCGCCGCGGCGCAGGATGTCCACCGCTTCCAGCCCCTGCCTGGCCGGTACCGTCACCAGGTCACAGGGCCCCTCAGGGCCCTGTGGCATCGACGCCGGTGCCGCGCTGTACTCCTCGGTGGGCAGGTGCTGAGCACTCGTCCGCGAGCCACCGCTGGTCTCCATGCCGACCTCCAACAAGGGAACCCTCCTCGCCGAGTAGGGACACGTATCGCGCCCCTGCAGGGTTCAACGCCCGCCCGCGTCAACGGCTACGGCGGCACGCCGCCGCAAAGGATGGCAGTTCATGGCGGATCGTGGGTGAGATATCCCGTTTGTAGCCAAACACTGCGTACCCGGCCCGTCACAGCAGGTACGTTCTTGCCCCGCCGGCGCAAGGAATCTCACGTCCGAAGACCCGAGAAGGCGCCGGCTTGTACCAGGAGAGGGCTCGGCCATGGCGTCGTCACGGGCAGTTCCCAACCTCATGTTCCGGCGGCTGCGCGGACAGCGCTCACCGGGAGAGTTCGCGGCGCTCGTACGCAGGGCCGCGCGGGAGATCGGCGAGCAGGTCGCCTGTGACGCCCGCTACATCGGGCGGGTGGAGGCGGGTGAGATCCGCTGCCCCAACTACGCCTACGAACGGGTCTTTCTGCATATGTTCCCCGGTCTGACACTGGCGGATCTGGGGTTCTCGGCCCGCGAGGCGGTACGGGGCCGGGGAGCCCGGGACCGAACGCCGCGGCCCTCAGATCCGTACAACAGCAACAACGACACCAACGGCACCCCCAGCGCCGAGAGCACCAACTGCACCAACAGCACCTATAGCAACGAGGAGAGCGACGTGCTGCGTCGCGCATTCATGACGAGCGGCACCGTCAGCGTGGCGGCCGCATCCCTGGGCCTCGGTTCACTGCCCGGGACCGAAGCGCTCCGTTCCGACGTGCCCAGGCAGCGGATCGGCGAGTCGGAGGTGCGCGCGGTCGAGGAGGCCGTACGGCAGATCCGGCTGCTCGACGACCGGCACGGCGCGGACGGGCTCTACCGGCGCGCCTCACAGCCGCTGCGCACGGCGTACGCGCTGCTCGACGCCGGTGGCACGACCCGGGGTTCGACCGCCGGCCGGCTCGCCGCGGGGGCGGGTGAACTGGCCATCTCGGTCGGCTGGCTGGCCCATGACTCGGGCCGCTTCGACGACGCTCGCTCGCACTACGCGGAAGCCCTGGCGACGGCGCGGGTCGCCGGGGACCCGGGCCTCGAGGCGCACGCCTTCAGCAACACGTCGTTCCTCGCCAGGGACGCGGGCCGGCACCGGGAAGCGGTACGCGCCGCACAGGCCGGGCAGCGCGCGGCCGGACAGCTGGCGTCGGCCAGACTGCTGGCCCTCCTCACGCTGCGCGAGGCGGGCGGCTGGGCCGGTCTCGGCGACCGCAGCGGCTGCGAGCGGGCGCTGTACCGGGCCCATACGCTCTTCGGCCGCGGGCCCTCGGACACGGATCCGGAGTGGATGTCCTTCTTCGGCGAGCCGGAGCTCCAGGCGCTGGAGGCGCAGTGCTGGTCGGCCCTGGGCGACTGGTCCCGCGCCGCCCGTCACGCGCATCGTGCGACGGCCCTCCAGGACCCGCACTTCGCACGCAACCTCGCCCTGTACCGGGCACAGCTCGCCTCCGACCTGGCCCGCGCCGGTGCCCTCGCCGAGGCCGCCGTGGCCGGCGAGCAGGTCCTCGACCTCCTGGACGGCCAGGTGCAGTCCTCCCGTATCCGCGCGATGCTCGCCGACACCGCCCGGCTGCTCACGCCCCGTCGGCAGGCAGCCGGGGTGGCGGGGTTCCTGGACCGTTACGCGGCGACGGCGAAGGCGGCCGCGGCGGTGCACTGACGCGCACGCCGACGCGGGTACGGAGGGGTTACCGCGGCACCGCGGGTACGCAGGCGCTACTGCGGCACTGCGGGTACTCATGGGCTACTGCGGTACTGCGGGTACTCATGGGCTACTGCAGTACTGCTGCACTGCGGGTAAGAAGGGGCGCTCAGGTGCCCAGGTGGCCCGTGTCGTTCCACCGCTCGATCGCCGGGGCTCCATAGGCCCAGCCCAGCGCCGACAGGCTGGTGGGGTCGAGCTTGATGCGGGCGGCGAAGGACACGTCCTCGCCGATCCAGCGGGCACCCAGGACACGCAGGATGTGGCCGTGCGCGAAGAACAGACAGTCGCGGTCGGCCGAGCGCGCCCACTCGATGACCCCGTCCGCGCGGACGGCGAGCTGGGCCTTGGTCTCGCCCTCGGGAACGCCGTCGCGCCAGATGAACCAGTCGGGGTCGACGGCGTGGATCTCGGCCTGGGTCATGCCCTCGTACGCGCCGTAGTCCCACTCCATCAGCGCGTCCCACGGCTGCGCACGGTCGGCGAATCCGGCGAGTTCGCAGGTCTCGCGGGCGCGGATCAGCGGGCTGGTGCGGATCTCCGCGTCCGGGAGCCCGTCCCAGGGCGACTTGTGCAGCCGCTCCCCCAGCAGCTTCGCGCCACGCCGCCCTTCGTCGAGGAGGGGGATGTCCGTCCGGCCGGTGTGCTTGCCGAGCAGGGACCACTCCGTCTGTCCGTGCCGGGCGAGAAATATCCGCGGTGCCATACGTCCATCATCACCCACCTGAACGCGGCATGAACCACGAGCAACCCCCGGCCCTCTTCATGCGTCCCGTACACCGTACAGTTTTCCGGTGGCCGACGGCCGCACCAACATCGGATGGAGAGCGTCCGGATGCCGCAGACCGCGCATACGAGCCGACACCCCCGGCTCCGCTGGTGGACCGAGCTGCCACTCGTCCTCGTGGTCTACGTCGCGTACTCGGCAGGCCGGCTGCTCGCGCGCGGTGACGAGTCGACGGCGGTCGGACACGGTCTGGGAATACTGGGCATCGAGCAGGATCTCCGGCTGAACCTGGAGCATCCGCTCAACAGACTGTTCACCAGCACCCCCGCGCTCGGCATACCCGCCGACTTCGCGTACGCCTCACTGCACTACCTCGTCACCCCGGCGATCCTGATCTGGCTGTTCCGCCGGCGCCCCGCCCACTATCGGGCGGCCAGGACCTGGCTGATGGCCTCCACCCTCCTCGGGCTGATCGGCTTCACACTCATGCCGACCTGCCCGCCCCGGCTGCTCGACGCCAGGCACGGATTCGTCGACACGATGGCGCAGTACAGCTCGTACGGCTGGTGGGGCGGCGAGGCGAGCGCACCGCGCGGTCTCGGCGGGATGACGAACCAGTTCGCCGCGATGCCGAGCCTGCATGTGGGCTGGGCGCTGTGGTGCGGGGTGATGCTGTGGCGGTACGGCCGCGGCCCGCTGGCGAAGGCGGCGGGTGTCGCGTATCCGCTGGTCACCGCTCTCGTGGTGATGGGGACGGCGAACCACTACTTCCTGGACGCGGTCGCCGGGGTCGCCGTGATGAGCGTGGGACTGCTGCTCACCCGGCCGGCGATGCGGCTCACGGACGGGGTCAGGGCCCGCTTCGCCGGTGCCGGTGCCGGGGCCGGTGCCGGTGCCGGTGCCGGGGATGCGGTCGAGGAATCGGCCAGGGTTTCGGTCGGGGCTTCGATCGAGGAGTCGGCCGGGTCCTCGGCTGGGGATTCGCCTGAGGAAGAGGCCGGGGAAGAGGTCGGAGTGGACGACAAGTCCCCGATTGTCAGTGACGGATGCAAGACTTCCGCGGGTGAGCACATCCCTGCACAGCGGACTTCCTCCACAGGCGTCGGCGACAGCACTCCGGCAGCGACTCGCTGAGCTGCGCGGCCCGTCCACCGCGCCGCATCCGCTCGACGCCCGCGCGCTGGCGGCCCTCGCCGCCAACCCCGGGTGCAAGCGGCGCGCGCTGCTGGACGGCGCCGGGGTGGACAAGGCCGCGCTCGCACGGGCGCTGGGCTCGCCGGCTCCGTTCGGCCAGTCCCAGTTCGCCTTCATGCGGGGAAACGCGTTCGAGGCCCGGGTCAAGGCCGACGGCGGTACGGAGCTGCTGCGGCTGCTCGGCGTCGCCGACCCGCAGCAGGCACGGGTCCCCGATCTCACGGCGGCCGGCCCCCAGGGGCGTGCGGCACGCACGGCGCTGGCCCTGCGGGAGGCCACCGGCGCGGGAGCGTGGACGCTGCTGGACCATCCGATGCTGGCGCTGGAGGTGGCGGGGTCACCCGCGTATCTGGAGCCGGACGCGGTCGTGGTGCATCCCGACGGCCGGTGGACGGTCGTGGAGATCAAGTCCTTCCCGATGATCGACAGTTCGGCGGACGCGTCGAAGGTGGGCGCGGCGGCACGCCAGGCCGCGGTGTACGTGCTGGCGCTGGAGCGGGTCGCGGCGCTGACGGAGGGGGCGTCGGTGGCCCACTCGGTGCTGCTGGTCTGCCCGAAGGACTTCTCCAATCTGCCGGCCGCGTCGGTCGTCGACGTACGCAAACAGCTGTCGGTGACACGGCGGCAGCTGGCCCGGCTGACCCGGATCGAGGACATCGCATCGGCGCTGCCGGACGGGGTCAGCTTCGATGTGGAGTCCTGCTCGTCCGGCGAACTGACCGCGGCGGTCGAGGCGGTCCCTTCGGCGTACGCCCCCGAGTGCCTGTCCTCCTGCGAGCTGGCCTTCCACTGCCGCGAGCGGGCGCGCGACGCGGGCGCGGTCGAGTCCCTGGGACGGGCGGTCCGGGGTGAACTGGGCGGTCTGACGGAGGTCGCCGAGGTCCTGTCGGCCGCCCGCGGCGAGTCGGGTGACCCGGCGGACCCCACGGTCGCCACGCTGCGTCGGGCGGCGGCACTGCGCGCGGAGGCGCTCGGCGCGGGAGCCTGCGGCGCGGGGCGGGGGACGGCGTGACGGCGACGGCTCGCGCCGCGCGCGGCGGGCGGCAGCCTGCGGTGACGACCGGCCTCGCGCCCCGCACCCTCGGGGGCGCGCCGAAGACCTGCGCGGATGCCATCGCGTCGCCGGTGGCCGGTGCCGTGAGCCGCGGGGGGTGGGAGTCGTGTCGCTGATTGCCACCCTCGCTCGGCTGGAGGCCGTCGAGAGCGGGCGGGCGCAGCCGCTGGCCACGGTGCGGCACCGGCATCTCTCGGCGCAGCCGCTCGTGTTCGTGCCGCTCACCACCGCCGGGGAGGCGGGCGCGCCGCTCGGGGCGCTGGTCGGTACGGAGCGGGACGCGCCGCGGCTGCTGGCCGTGGCGCAGCCGCGGGACCGGGACCTGCGGTTCGCGTTTCTCGCGGAGCTGGCCGAGGCGGTGCTGCCGTATCTGGACGGATACGCGGACGAGGTCGAGGCCGCCGAGCGGAGCGAGACGGATCCGGAGACCGGGAAGAGGGTCAAGGTCGAGGTCGAGCTGTGTGCGGACGCGCCGCAGCTGATCGTGCCGAGCCGGCCCGGTGTCGACTTCGTACGGCTGCTGGGCCGGTCGATGCGGTTCCGGCGGACTGCGGAGCAGGACCCGGACACCCCGTATCCGGCGCCGCCGCGCGTGCCGCTGCTCGGGCGGTGGCTGACGCACTACGGGGAGCGGGCGCGGGTGCCCGGCTCCTCGCTGCTGCCGGCGATGACGGACCTGCTCGGGCGGCACTGGGCGACCGGGCAGTCGCATCTGGAGGACCAGCACCTGGGTGCGCTGCTCGCGTGGATCGATCCCCCCGACGGCGAGTCGGGCGCGGAGGCGGCCCTGCGGGCGGAGCTCGCGCGGGACGCGGGCGGCCAGCTGGTGTGCCCGCCGGCCGGCCCGGCCACGGACCCGGCGTTCGACAACAGGCTGCTGGCGCCCGCGATCGAGCGGTACGACCGGGCTCGCCAGGCCCTCGCCGCGGCGGAGGACGGCGGCGCCGCGGACGAGCAGCTGGGTCGGCTGACGGCGGCCGAGCGGGAGATCCGGACGCTGCTGGAGGCGGTGCTGCGGCCGACCTGGGACGCGGTGTGGCACGGCCTGGATCTGCTGCGGGAACTGCCCGAGGGGCCGCGGGCCGCCGACCGCTGGACCCGCGACCGCTGGTCGTTCACCGGGCACCGCGACCGGGTACGCGCGGGCGAGCCCCCGCAGCCGCGCCGCGACGACGCGGTGACCGCCGCGCAGAAGCTCGCTGCGCGCGAGACGGCGCAGGCGCAGCTGGAGGCGCAGGAGGCGCTGGACGATCCGCTGGTGCTGGCCGGCCGGCGGCTCTCGGGCGAGGCGTTCGTCGGCGAGGTCACCGGAGTGGTGATGGCCTGGTCGGAGTCGAAGCGGCCATCGCCCCGCCCGCTGGTGACCGTACGCACGGACGACCGCCCGCATCTCGGCGCGGGCGTGAAGGCGTACCGCTCGCTGGAGGGCAAGCCGCAGTCCGGGGAGTTCGTGCGGTACGAGCAGGACGGCTCGCTCGTACTGCGGCTGCTGGACCGGATGGGCCGCTCCAAGGACCCTGCGGAAGGTTCCGTTCCGGAGAAGGGCGAGCGGATCGCCTGGACGCTGTTCGAGCACGACCAGCGGAGCGGGCCGAAGCTGCCGGATCCGGAGGAGACGCCGTGGACGCACGGCGGCCCGCCGCGGTCCGACGCGGCGGAGAGCCCGGACCCCGTGACCCCGGAGGATCTGCTGTGACGGGCACCGGTACCAGTACCGGCCCTGTGGCCCCCGGAGGATCTGCCGTTACCAGCACCTGCCCCGTGACCCCGGAGGATTTGTTGTGACCGGCACCGTGACCGCGCTGTTCGACCCGGGCGCGGAAGCCGCCCGCGCCACGGAGGCGATCCTCGCCGACACCCTGCACGGGGAAGCGCGCGGCGTTGTCGTGGACTCGCCGCCCGGCGCGGGCAAGTCGACGCTCGTCGTGCGGGCGGCGCTCGAACTGGCCGCGGCGGGACGGCCGTTGATGGTCGTCGCGCAGACCAACGCACAGGTCGACGATCTGGTGCTGCGGCTCGCCGAGAAGGAGCCGGAGCTGCCGGTCGGCCGACTGCACAGCAATGACCCGGACCCGTACGACAAGGCGCTCGACGAGCTGGGGAACGTACGCAAGTCGGCGAAGGCGGGCGACCTCGCGGGGCTCGACGTGGTCATCTCGACGGCCGCGAAGTGGGCGCATGTGAAGGGCGTCGAGCCGTGGGAGCACGCGATCGTGGACGAGGCGTACCAGATGCGTTCCGATGCGCTGCTCGCCGTCGCCGGGCTCTTCGAGCGGGCGCTGTTCGTGGGCGATCCGGGCCAGCTCGACCCGTTCTCGGTGGTGGGGGCCGAGCAGTGGGCGGGGCTGTCGTACGACCCGTCGGCGAGCGCGGTCTCCACACTGCTCGCGCACAACCCGGAGCTGCCGCAGCACCGGCTGCCGGTGTCCTGGCGGCTGCCTGCCTCGGCGGCGCCCCTGGTCTCTTCCGCGTTCTATCCGTACACGCCGTTCCGCAGCGGCACGGGGACGGGCGACCGGCGACTCGCCTTCGGGGTGCCGTCGGACGGGTCGGGGCCCGACCGGGTCCTGGACGAGGCGGCGGAGTCGGGCTGGGGCCTGCTGGAGCTGCCCGCCCGTCACACGCCGCGCACCGACCCGGAGGCGGTACGGGCCGTGGCCCTGGTGGTCCGCCGGCTGCTGGACCGCGGCGGTGCGTCGGTCTCGGAGCGGTCGGCGGATCCGGTGCCCCTCACCGCGGACCGGATCGCCGTCGGCACGGCCCACCGCGACCAGGCCGCGGCGGTCCGGGCGGCGCTCACGGAGTTGGGGGTGAGCGGCGTCGCGGTGGACACGGCGAACCGGCTGCAGGGACGGGAGTTCGACGTGACGGTCGTCCTCCACCCGCTCTCCGGCCGACCGGATGCCACGGCCTTCCACCTGGAGACGGGCCGCCTCTGTGTCCTGGCCTCCCGCCACCGTCACGCGTGCATCGTGGTGTGCCGCGCGGGCGTCGCGGACCTGCTGGACGAGCATCCGTCGACGGAGCCGGTGCAACTGGGCGTCACGGTGAAGTTCCCGGACGGCTGGGACGCAATGATGACCACTTGGGATCACCTGTCCAACCACCGGGTGGTCTGGCGGCCGTGACCGGCGCCCCGGCGCCTGGCCGACCAGCGCCGAGCCCATCGCCGCCACTTCGCCGGACGGAGTCCGGCACGCCGCCGGAGGCGGCCATTGGGAACAGCCCGGACGGGTGGGAGGCGAACCACGCGGTCCTCTCCCATCTTGCGGAGCACCGGGTGGTGTGGGCGGGGCGGTAGCGACGAAACGGTGACCGCGCGGGTGGCCCGGGAGACCGCCCGTATGAGCACCCGGGTGATAGCCCGGCAACGACGTCGGCGACCACGGCGCGCTGACGACACTCCCCCTCCCGGGGTGCACTTGTGCGGGGCGGGACAATGGGGGGTGGTCGGGATGCACGAGGAGGAGACACGCATGACGGAGTCGTCGGGGCGGAGTGAGCGGCGGGTGCGGCCTTCGCCGCTGATCTTCGAGCCCTCGGAGGCCGCCTCCGACCCGGAGCACTTCTTCGATCTGGAGTCCATCGAGGACCCCCGTCGGCTGCTGGCCCGCGCGACGGAGCTGGCGCTGGCCTTCCAGGCGGCGACGGACCGGGCCCTGGAGTTCCAGGCCATCGCGGCCGCGCAGCTCGCGGACCCGCGGCGCTTCGACCGCCTGACGACGGCGGACATCGCCCGGCAGGCGGAGTGGAGCGAGGACTACGCGAAACGCATGATCGACTTCGGCCGGGGTCTTCTCCGGGGGCCGGACCCGCAGACGACGCCGTAGCCGTCCGGGGGGTGCGGTGCGCCTCCGGCGGGGTGTGGGGTGACGGTGTGCCCGGTGCCGTGGGCGCGGCCGGTGTGTCCGTCCTCAAGCTCCCCCTACGCCCTGCGGCGTGGGGGGACCCCCAGACGGGCTCGGGGCGCGCCGGTGGGTGGTGGGGCTGGGCCCCTCCGGGCTCGCCTCCTCGGAAATCGGAGGATACGGCGTCATCCGGAACCACCACCCGATTTCTCCCCCTAGGACTTCGTCCTGGGGGGACCCCAGCGAGGGGCGACCCTGCACGGCCCCGCCCCTGGCCGTCTCCCGACTGCGGGCCGCGGGGGGC
Source organism: Streptomyces sp. NPDC053673 (assembly GCF_055585225.1). Taxonomy (NCBI): domain Bacteria; kingdom Bacillati; phylum Actinomycetota; class Actinomycetes; order Kitasatosporales; family Streptomycetaceae; genus Streptomyces; species Streptomyces sp. NPDC053673. Next base: position 24,136 of record NZ_JBVJKN010000014.1, read on the forward strand.
TGCTTTGGTCCGGGTTCGGCTCGGATGCCGGGTGCGGGCCGTAAGTGGTGTGGTCCGTTTCGGCCCCGCCCCTGGCCGTCCGCCCGGTGCGGACCGTGGGGGTGGGGCCGCTTCCGTCCAGGGCCGTCGCTCGGCTGCCGGCCCCAGGGGTGCGCCGGGCCCGGTCGTGCGTTGGACACAGACCAGTGGCCCACCGGCGGGTGATGGGCAGGCGGCATATGCCGGGGCGCAAGATACTCCCTCCCACCCCACCCTGTCCCCGTTTCCGGCAACCCACGGAAACGGGAAGATGACTCTCGGTAGATGTAAGCGCCATGAGTACTTGGCTGCGAGACGAGACCCCCCTGAGCCCCGCCGGCGACAGCGACGAGCAGCGGCGTGACATCTTCGAGCTCCTCCGGGACGAAGGACGGCACCACACCTCGCGGATCACCGCCTCCGGCGCGGACTGGCTCGCGTCCGCGAGCGCGTACCCGCGGTCCACGCTCGCGCTCTACGAGGCCCGGCCGACCGCGCCCGCCGTCGTGACCTGCGGGCGCGCCTTCGATGTCGTGAACGCGCCCGCGATCTTCGGGCGCAGGATGCTCGACCGGCTGTGGTCGGAGGGTCCCGGCTCCGGCCCCGTGGCCTTCCACCGCGGCCGGATGCTGCTGTTCGCCGTCCCCGGCACGGCCCAGCGGTTACCGTCCCTGCTCGGGTGGGAGGAGTGCGGCAGCTCCGTACCGACCCTGCTCTGCCACGGAGCCGGGGACGCGATCACCGCCCCGCCCCTCACTCCGCCGCCCGGCGCCCCCGCCCCCGGACCGCGCTGGGTGGTCGCCCCCGACACCCGGCATCCGTGGCTGCCCGGGCCCGAGGTGCTGCTCTGGGCCTGTGTGCGGGCGGCCCGTGCGAGCTCCGCCACGGCGGTCCGTATATCGATTTTTCCTCCCGCCGATCAGGATGCTAAGGTCTACGACGTCAGCAGGCGCCGCTAGCTCAGTTGGTTAGAGCAGCTGACTCTTAATCAGCGGGTCCGGGGTTCGAGTCCCTGGCGGCGCACAGACGGAAGAAGCCCTTCGCGAGAGCGAGGGGCTTCTTCGTTTGCGTGACCGGCTTCACAGAACCGGTGTGATCTTGACCGTCCACGCCCCGGTACGCGTACGGTCCACCACCTCCACCTTCGTCCGCTCCCCCGGCACCGTGAAGGCCTCCCCGACCCCCAGCGGCGCGTCCGCCAGCGGTGGGTAGACGGAATGGTCCCAGCACGCCTCGGACTCCGGATGGGTGTCGATCACCTCGAGCGGACCGCCACCGGACACCTCCTCGGTCTGTACGCGGTAGATCAGCACACCCTCCGAACAGGTGTCGGCGTCGTTGCCGGTCGCGCTCCGCGCCTCGATCGCCAGCGCGGTGTTCTCGCCCGTCCTGACCACCGCGAGCCGCGTGCCGACCGTGCCCCCGCGGACCGGCGCGGCGGCGAGCGGCTCCAGGGTCAGCAGCCGGTCGGCCGCACCGGACACGCAGCGCACCTGGCGCGGGTCCAGCCAGCCCAGCTTCCACTTGTGCCAGCCGAAGGGCTCGGGTGCGAGACCGAACTGGCTGCCCATCACGTCCCAGTCGCCCACGTACGTGTCCCAGTCGCCCTTGCCGTCCACCGGCCGGTGATAGAGGTCCGGCAGGTCGAAGACATGACCGGTCTCGTGGGCCAGCACGTTGCGGTCCGGCGGATGTCGTTCGAACACCGTGACGGCCCGCTTGATGTCGGTGCCGTCCGCGCTCACCGGCTGCTCGAAGTTGACCACCTTGGTGGCGTCGGAGTCCACGCCCGGCGCGTCCGGATCGGCGACCAGATAGACGACGTCGTAGCGCGAGAAGTCGACCACCGGATCCGCGGCCGTGACCGCGTCCCGCAGATAGGCGGCGCGGCGCCCGGGCTCCCAGTCGCGCTTCATCCGGTACGCGGTCGACGCCTGTGGCATCTCGATCCACCGCGGGACGGGATGCGCGCGCAGGGTGAACTTCCCGTACGACGCCCGCTGGAAGAAGTCGCTGGTCGCGGGGAAGTGGTCCGCGGCGAGTTCCTGCGGGGTCGTGAGCGGCCTGGCGTCCGGGAAGGACAGGAAGACCAGGACCGCGTCGAGGGCGCGGTCGGGGCGCGGGTACGAGGAGTTCCAGGTGTCCAGGCCCAGCGAGTGGTGCGCCGCGGTGCGGGGCAGCGCGCAGGGGCCCGCGGAGGTGTCGGCCACCGCGGGCCCTGCCACGAGGGAGGTGGCCACGACGGCCACGAGGGAGGTGAAAGCAGCCGCGGCGGCGCGCAGGTTCGGCCGCTCCACCCCCTCGGGTGTTTCCTCATGCGTCTGCTGACCCTCCACGTCGACCTCCGGCTGCGGAATGCGGGACGCCTCACCCAGCTTGTGGTCTTTTAAGAGGATTCGTCCTGTTCCACTGCCCCAGCCGGGTGAGGCGGCGGCGACACCCCGGTGACTCACAGAAAGTCACAACCGATCGCGAGAGCTCCGGTGAGGGCCACAGCCGTGCAGAAACGATCGGTCCGGACCTTCGAGTGCTCCTGCTCACCGCCGAGAAGCTGGAACGGCCGCCCGGCCAGCCTCTATGATCGGCACACTTTCCCGGTTTTCCGGCCCCGACCGGACCTGAACGACACGACTGCACTGCGGGAGCGAGCGGTGAGCGGAAACACGAAAGGACCGGGCCCAGCGGCAGTCGCGGCGCCCGTGACCGCCCGACCGCCGGTCACGGAGCGTCATCCGACCGCCGCGCCGAACGCTGCGACCGGCCTTCCGCAGGCCGTCGTCACGCACGCGGAGGCCCGCACGACGCCCGGTGTCACGCACGCGTCGGACCGCACGCCGGCCGGCGCCCCCGAGGCCGCCGCACCCACCGCCGCACCCACCGCCGCCCGCAGACCGTCCCCCGCCGAACTCGCCGAACTCGCCGACTACCGCGCGGCGTTCAACACCACCCAGCTCCCCATGGCCGTCGTCGACCACGAGGGCGTCGTGGTCACCGCGAACGACGCCCTCGCCGTCCTGCTGGGCACCGAGCCCGCCGCCCTGTACGAGCAGCCCGCCGCCGACCTCGTCGACCTCGCGTCCGACGGCCGCACGTGGCACGCGTACCGCGAGGTGCTGCGCGGCCGGCGCTCCCGGTTCCGCTGCACCCGCCGGCTCAAACACGCCGACGGGCGCACGCTCTGGGCCGAAGTCACCGTCGCGCCCGTGCCGGACAGCCGCCGCGTCCTGCTCTCCATCGCGGACATCAGCGACCGCCGCGAACTGCAGGCGCGGCTGCGCCATCTCCAGATGCACGACCCGGTGACCCGGCTGCCCAACCGCACGCTGTTCTTCGAGCGGCTCTCGGCCGCGCTGGAGAGCTCGTCGTACGAGCACGGCGGCACGGGCCGGATCGGGCTCTGCTACCTCGACCTCGACGGCTTCAAGGCCGTCAACGACACCCTCGGCCACCGGATCGGTGACCGGCTGCTGGCCGCCGTGGCGGACCGGCTCACCGAGTGCGCGGACAGCGACGGTCACACCCGCAGCGGCGGCCATCTCGTGGCGCGGCTCGGCGGCGACGAGTTCGCGATCCTGGTCGAGGACTCCACCGGTACGGAACAACTCGCCGATCTGGCCCGGTCCGTGCTGGCCGCGCTCCAGCGCCCGTTCGACCTGGCCGGGCAGCGGCTGTCGGTCTCGGCCTCGATCGGGGTCGTCGAGCGCGCGGCGGACGGTACGAGCGCGACCGGTCTGATGCAGGACGCGGACACGACGCTGTACTGGGCGAAGGCGGACGGCAAGGCCCGCTGGACCCTCTTCGACCCGGAGCGCAACGCTCACCGGATGACCCGTCAGGCGCTGTCCTCGACGCTCCGGCCGGCCGTCGAGCGCGGGGAGTTCGCGCTGGAGTACCAGCCACTGGTGTGCATGGCGGACGGCGCGGTGCGGGGTGTGGAGGCCCTGGTCCGCTGGAACCACCCGCAGTTCGGCACGCTGGCGCCGAATCGGTTCATCGGAATTGCTGAAGAGGACGGCTCGATCGTCCAGCTCGGTCGCTGGGTGCTGCGTACGGCCTGCCGGCAGGCCCGGCAGTGGCAGACCGACCACCCGGGCGAGGCGCCGATCTTCGTCAGCGTCAATGTCGCCGTACGCCAGGTCTGGGACTCCGACCTGGTCGCGGATGTCGCCGGCATCCTGGCCGAGACGGGCCTCGCGCCGCATCTTCTGCAGCTCGAACTCACCGAGTCAGCGGTGATGGGCTCGGCGGGCCGCCCGCTCCAGGCGCTCCAGGCGCTGAGCGACATGGGCGTCCGCATCGCGATCGACGACTTCGGGACGGGGTACTCCAACCTCGCCTATCTGAGCCGGCTTCCGGTATCCGTACTGAAACTCGACGGATCGTTTGTTCGCGGCTTCCGCTACGACGACGGGGCCCACCCCAACCCGGCCGACGAGACGATCGTCGAGGCGATGGTCCAACTCGCCCACCGGCTGGGCCTCACGGTCACCGCGGAGTGCGTCGAGACGGCGGGCCAGGCGGAACGCCTGCGTCGCATCGGTTGCGACACGGGCCAGGGCTGGCTGTACTCACGGGCGGTGACGCCGGAACGGATCGACGGGATGATCGGCGTCAGCCCGCTGGCGATGTGACGTCGGCGGTGAGCCGCTCGGTTCGCGTACGGCTTCGCAGACGTCGTACGTCTTCAGAGCGGGCTTCACCAGGGGCTGTGGGGCCCATCGGCGCCAGACCCAGTACATGGGCCTGCGGTCGGCGCTGCGATGGTCGTCGTAGCATAAGACGATGAAGGGATCGAGGATGTCGACGTCGCCGTTCACGAAGTCGAAAGCCGTAGCGATCCGCAGCGAGTTGTGGCTCATGAAGGGGATGAAGCGGACCAGCGAACTAGCGTCCCTTCCAGCCGCGGTATTGGAGCTCTCCTGAGTCCAGCCTTTTGCGCGACGCACGTACCGTGCTCCTCGACCGTAGCCTTGGCCGACTTGACCATGCTCGCAATGCGAAGGTCCTCCACCGACACGAGCACGAACGTGTCGGCGATCTTGGTAGTCGTTTTGTGCTGCCAGTCCAGGGCCCGGCGCTTGGCTCTCGCGCGAAGGCGGCTGATCCGGTCATAAATGGCGTTCAGCCTCCTGGAGCTTCTCGCACCAGGCTTACGGTACTTCTTGCGGTGCGCTGCCATCCGTTCAGCGTTCAGCAGCTGGACCTGTTCCTTGTCGGTCAGCCACGGCTCGTGATCTCGGGTGGTGCCGTCGGAGAGTGCGAGCGGCACAGTGACACCCCTGTCGATGCCCACGTGCGATTGTGACCACGTCTACGGAATGGGCGCGTTCGTCTCAGTCTCTATCCGGAAGGCGATGTGCCAGCCGAGCGTGTCCTTGACCAGTCGAGCCCCTGTGATCCGCCCCCGCGAGCCGCCCTTGGTGATACCTGGCAATGCCCTCGTCCAGCGAAACCGCACTCGGCCGACCTTCGGGATGTTGACCATGGCCCACCTGCGGTGAACTCGCGCGATGTGCAGATCTCGCCCCTGGGGAACGTCCACTGAAAGCGGCGTGCGCATACGGGATTTGAAGGTCGGCGCCTGGGCCTGCTTCGCCCAGCAGTTCAACCACGCACGGTGATACGTCTTCAGCACCGACTGCGCCGCCTGCGCGGGCAGCACGGCCATCCACTCGACATTCTTGCGCGCCCATCGAATCTCGGAATCTACGTACTCCAGCGAAGGTCGACGCCCTCGGCCACACATCGTGTACAGGTCGTGCAGCAGATTCCACAACGCCCGTGCTACATGCCCCTGTTCATCAAGACGCGTCCTGCACGGGCGTTAGGGCGAGACGGGCCCGGTGCCCACGCTGCCGCTTTACCAGTCCCCCCATACTCAACTCCGCTCGTTTGACTCGACTGTCAGATCAACGACGTGAGGAGCGAAAGGTCACACGTTCCCCTGTCGTGTCCGTATGCGAACCCCTCTTTCGCGCATGTTCACAGCACAGGCAGTCCGTACGCGTCCGCGATCAGATCGTACGACCGGACCCGTGCCTCACCGCCGTGCGCGTTGGCCGTGATCATCAGCTCGTCCGCGCCCGTGCGCTTCTGCAGATCGTCCAGGCCCGTGCGGACCTCGTCCGCCGTGCCGTGGATGACGTTGCCGAGCCAGCTGTCCACGAACTCCCGCTCCATGGGGCTGAATTCATACGCCTCGGCCTCCTGCGGCGTGGGGACCAGACCGGGACGGCCGGTGCGCAGCCGCAGCATCGACAGAGCGCCGGTCAGCACCTGGCGGCGGGCTTCCCGGGCGTCGTCGGACGCGAGGGCCGAGACGCCGATCAGGGCGTACGGCGCGTCGAGCACGGCCGACGGACGGAACGTGTCGCGGTAGATGTCGAGCGCCGGGAGGGTGTTCTGCGCCGAGAAGTGGTGGGCGAAGGCGAACGGCAGACCGAGCATCGCGGCGAGCCGGGCGCTGAAGCCCGAGGAGCCGAGGAGCCAGATCGGCGGCCGGGCCGGGGACTGGACCCCGCCGGGCGCGGTGGCCTGCACCGGGCCGGGGACCGCGTGGATACGGGCGTACGGGTGGCCGTCGGGGAAGTCGTCGTCCAGGAAGCGGGTCAGCTCGGCGAGCTGCTGCGGGAAGTCGTCGGCGGCCTCGTTCAGCTGCTGGGTGCGCCGCAGCGCGGCCGCGGTCGCGCCGTCCGTGCCGGGCGCGCGGCCGAGGCCCAGGTCGATGCGGCCCGGCGCGAGAGCCTCCAGGGTGCCGAACTGTTCGGCGATCACCAGGGGGGCGTGGTTGGGGAGCATCACACCGCCCGAGCCGAGCCGGATGCGCTCGGTGTGCGCCGCGAGATGCGCGAGGATCACCGCGGGGGACGACGAGGCGACACCCGGCATGGAGTGATGCTCGGCGACCCAGTGGCGGTGGTAGCCGCGGCGCTCGGCGAGGCGGGCGATGTCCACGCTGGTGCGCAGGGCCTGGGTGGCGGTGCGGCCGCTGCCGACCGTGACCAGGTCCAGTACCGACAGGGGTACGGGGGCGGTTCCCGTCGCCGTGCCTCGGATGTCGTCGCCTGCGTCCACTGGTGGGGCCCTCCTGCGCGTGTCGTACGTACCTCGGCACACAACAGGAGGCTCTCTCCGTTTTATTCCCCCGGCCCGTTCCCGCCGCTCCGTCCCCGCCGCGCCGTCACCGGTCTGGCTGCCACTCCGACCGGTCCCAGTCGGGGCGGGCGAACAGCTTGCCCAGCTCGTCCGCCCAGGCCCTGCGGTCGGCCAGCCGCAGCCCCTCCCACACCGTCACCTGGTTCGCCGTGAGCACCGGCTTGCCCAGGGCCGCCTCCAGCTCCTCCAGATGGGCCACGGTGTGCAGCGCGGTGTCCGGCATGAGCACCGCCTCCGCCCGCGGGTCGTCCCCCGCCCGGGCCAGCTCCAGCACCTGCTCGCGCCCCCACGTGCCGACCTCGGCCGCGGTCACGATCCCGCTCGCCCGCGTCGCGGTCACCTCCAGACCGGCCGCCCGGAGAAACTCCTCGAAGGACGCGGTGATGTCGTCCGGGTACGTCGCCGCGACCGCGACCCGGGCGGCGCCGAGCGCCCGCACCGCGTGGACGAACGCGAAGGACGTGCTCGACGCCGGCAGCCCCGCCGTCTGCGCCAGCTCCCGGATCTGCTGCTGCGCGCCCTCCCACCCCCGGATGAAACTCCCGCTGGTGCACGCCCACACCAGCGACTCCGCCCCGGCCAGCCGCAGCTGCTCGACTCCGGCCGCCAGCCGCCCCGCCGCCCCCATCTCGATCAGCGCGTCCTCCCGGTGCGCGTCCTCGCCGATGTCGGTGTGGAAGAGCGGCAGCCGGATGTCGCTGTCGAGCAGGACCGCGATGCGGGGGTAGTCGTCCTCGGCGGAGTGCCCCGGGTAGAGGAGCCCGACGGTCGTCATGTCCATCCTTCCTGTTCCTCGGGAAGCCCCTGGGGCCGGTCGGCCTCGGGCGGCGGCCCGGCCACGTCCATCAGCAGCGCCTGGTAGGGGCCGACCGCGTACACGCCGATCCGGCGCAGCGCCGCCCACATGGTGACCTGGTTCGCGGAGAGCACCGGCATACGCAGTTCCGCCTCCAGCTGGGGTATCGCGTCGTACGTCGGCAGATTGGTGCAGCTGATGAAGAGCGCGTCGGCAGCGCCCACCACGGCCTGGCGCGCCATGTCCACCACGGACCGGTACGGCACCTTCCAGATGTGCCGGGTCAGCCCCAGGAAGGCGCGGCCCGTGACCGCTACCCCAGCTTCGCCCAGATACTCCTCCAGCGCCCGGGTCACCGACTCCGTATAGGGCGTGACCAGCGCGATACGGCGGGCGCCCAGCTCGTCGAGAGCCTCGAGCAGGGCGCCGGAGGTGGTGAGCGAGGTGACGTCCCCCGCCCGGGTCATCGCCTCGCACATGGCACGCTCCCCCGCGAGACCGCCGACGAAACTGCCCGAGGTGCAGGCGTAGGCGACGACCTCCGGCTCGGTCACGGCCAGCGCCCGGACGGCCTCGTCGAGCGTCTCGTGCTCGCTGACGAGCCGGGCCAGGTCGAGGGAGACCTCGACCGGTACGTACGGCGTACGGGTCAGACGCAGCGACACATCGTCGGGCACCCAGCGCCACAGCTCGCGGTCGAGCGCGAAGTCAAAAGGGGCGACGACGCCGATACCGCGCTGCGGAGCGGGTCCGCCCAGCCAGGAAACATCGAGGGACAGATTCACCACAGGCCCCCTTAACGTCTTGTTGACGACGGTAGATTCGGGTGGCAGCGTGGGTCAATCCGTACATGTCAGACGTTCAGAAACGGTTTCCCCGCGATGTCGGTCCCGATTCTTCTCGTACTGGAGACAGACCCTCCGCCCCGTCTCGGGGCGCTCACCGGCCGGGCCGAGATCCGGTACGCCGACGACCGCGGTCTCGCTGCCGAACTGCCCCACGCCGACGCGCTGCTGGTGTGGGACTTCGCCTCCGACGCGGTGCGCCGCGCCTGGCCCGGCGGGGGCCCGCGGCCCCGCTGGGTGCACACCCCCAGCGCGGGCGTCGACCGGCTGCTCTGCCCCGAGTTCGCCGCCTCGGACACGGTCCTCACCAATGCCCGCGGGATCTTCGAGCAGCCCATCGCCGAGTATGTGGCCGCTCTGGTGCTGGCGATGGCCAAGGACCTCCCCGGCACGCTGGAACTCCAGCGGCAGCGGCGCTGGCGGCACCGCGAGGGTCTGCCGGTCGCGGGCAGCCGGGCGGTGGTGGTCGGCGCGGGCCCGATCGGCCTGGCGATCGCGCGCACCCTGCGGGCGCTGGGCGTGGCGGCAGCGGTCACCGGGCGTACCGCCCGACCAGGTGTGCACGGCTCCGAGGAGCTGGACCCGCTGCTGACCCGAGCCGACTGGGTCGTCTGCGCCGCGCCGCTCACGGGCGCGACGCGCGGCATGTTCGACGCGCGCCGGTTCGCGCTGCTGCGGCCCTCGGCCCGGTTCATCAATGTGGGGCGGGGCGCGCTGGTCGTGGAGGACGCGCTCGTCGCGGCGCTCACGGGGCGACGGCTCGCGGGCGCGGCCCTGGATGTGTTCGAGCACGAACCGCTGGGGCCGCACAGCCGGCTCTGGGACGTTCCGGGCCTGGTCGTCTCCCCGCACATGAGCGGTGACACGGTCGGCTGGCGGGACCGGCTGTCGGCACAGTTCGTCGAGCTGTTCGAGCTGTGGGCGAGCGGTGAGCCGCTGCCGAACGTGGTCGACAAGAAACGTGGGTACGTCCCCTCCCATGACTCCTGAGCCGAACGACCTGGCTGCCCTGTCCGAGCAGACCGGCCCGTCCGAGCGGACCGGCCTGACTGCCCTGACCGCACGTCAACTCATCGCCGGCTACGAGCGGGGCGACTTCTCCCCGCTGGAGGTGGTCCGCGCGGTCCTCGACCGGGCCGAGGCGGCGCAGCGCCTCACCAACGCGTTCGTCCGGATCGACGGCGAGCAGGCGTTGGCGCAGGCGGAAGCGGCCACCGAACGCCGCCGCAGAAAGGAGCCGCTGGGCCTGCTCGACGGCGTGCCCGTGACGGTCAAGGACATCCTGCTGCAGGCCGGCGGGCCGACGCTGCGCGGCTCACGGACCGTGCGCGGTGAAGGGGCCTGGGACGAGGACGCCCCCGCCGTGGCGCGGCTGCGGGAGCACGGCGCGGTGCTCGTCGGGAAGACCACGACCCCGGAGTTCGGCTGGAAGGGCGTCACCGACTCCCCGCTGACCGGGGTCACCGGCAATCCGTACGACCCCTCCCGCACCGCGGGAGGCTCCAGCGGCGGCAGCGCGGCGGCCGTCGCGCTCGGCGCGGCCCCGCTGTCGATCGGTACGGACGGCGGCGGCTCGGTCCGTATCCCGGCGTCGTTCTGCGGGATCTTCGGGCTGAAGCCGACGTACGGCCGGATCCCGCTCTACCCGGCGAGTCCGTTCGGGACCCTGTCGCACGCCGGGCCGATGACCCGGGACGCCGCGGACGCGGCGCTGCTGCTGGACGTGATCAGCGGGCCGGACTGGCGGGACTGGTCGCAGCTCGCTCCCGCGCCCGCCGCGAGCGGCGGCATCGGCGACGGCGTGAAGGGGCTGCGGATCGCGTACTCGCCGGCCTTCGGCGGACAGGTCGCGGTGCGTCCCGCGGTTGCGGCGGCGGTGCGCGGGGCGGTTGGCCGGCTCGCGGAGCTGGGCGCGTACATCGAGGAGGCCGACCCGGACATCGCGGATCCGGTGGAGGCCTTCCACACGCTGTGGTTCAGCGGGGCGGCGCGGCTGGTGCAGCACTTCGGCAAGGAGCAGCGGGAGCTGCTCGACCCGGGGCTGCGGGAGATCTGCGCGGCGGGCGCGCGGGCCTCCGCGCTGGACTATCTCGCGGCCGTGGACGTGCGGATGGAGCTGGGCCGGCGGATGGGCCGCTTCCACACCTCGTACGACCTGCTGGTCACGCCGACGCTGCCGCTCACGGCGTTCGAGGCGGGCACGGAGGTGCCGCGCGGCTCCGGGCACCGGCGCTGGACGGGGTGGACCCCGTTCACGTACCCCTTCAACCTCACCCAGCAGCCGGCGGCGACGGTGCCGTGCGGGGTGGACGGGGACGGCCTGCCGGTGGGGGTGCAGCTGATCGGGGCGCGGCACGCGGACGCGCTGGTGCTGCGTGCGGCGCACGCGCTGTACGAGTCGGGCGCGGCGACGATCCCGGCGCCGCCGACGGCGTAGGGCGGGCCCGCCAGGGGTGGGGCGCCTGCGGCGGGCCCACGCGGGGGCTCCGCCCCAGACCCCGCGCCTCAGTCGCCGGCGAGGCTGGATCTTCCGGCCCGTCCGGCGATTGAGGACGGACACACCGGCCGCGCTCACGGAGGCGGTGCCCGGGGCCCACCTCACGCGCGACGGAACGTCAACGATTCCCCGAGCGCCCCCGCACGCCACAGGTCCTGGCAGGCCTCCGCCATCCGGTCGAGGCCGTCGACCACCTGGCCCCACACGATGCCGGGCACCCACCCCGTGTCGCCGTTCAGCAGCAGGTTGTTGCGCTCGTAGAAGAGCGCGAGATCCACCGTCACCGGCCGGGAGACGTCGCGGTCGTAGCCGTACGCCGCCGTCCCCAGCTCCGTGCCGCTGAAGGTGAAGTAGCAGAGGTCGCCCGGGATGGGGGTCACCGTCGGGTTCTCCAGCGGTGGCTCCCGGTCGGCGAACGCCGGGAAGAGAGCGTAGATCTCGTTGCGCGCGTACTTCGCGTGGTACACGTCGCCGCCGAGCGGCAGCGCGTCCCACACGGTCGCACAGGTCACGGGCGCCCGGTCGTCGAGGAGTCGCGCGGTGCAGTGGACTCCGCGCTTTGCGAGCGAAACGTCGATGAAGCGATCGGCCATTGGTTACGCATACCCCGACTGGAGCCGGGTAGCCGCGCGCCCATGGCTCCACACACGGCTCCACACACCAGACATGCGATACGGCGGCGCACCCTGCTGCTCGGCACGGGAGGAGCACTCGTCGCCGCGGGCTGCGCGCGGGTTCCCTCCGGCGATGCGCTCGCCCGGCTGAGATCCCAGGGCACGGTGCGGCTCGGCATCGCGGGCGAGGTGCCGTACGGCTACATCGACGACCAGGGCGAGTTCACGGGCGAGGCTCCCGAACTCGCCAAGGCGGTTTTCCAGCGGCTCGGTGTCGGCAGCGTCCAGCCGGTCGCCACCGATTTCGCGTCCCTCATCCCCGGCCTGAACTCGCAACAGTTCGATGTCGTATCGGCCGGAATGTACATCAACAAGGAACGCTGCGCGCAGGTCCTCTTCTCGGATCCCGAATACCAGATGCTGGACTCGTTCATCGTGCGCAAAGGCAATCCGAAGAATCTGCGCAATTACGAGGACGTCGTGCGGACCAAGGCGAAGTTCGCAACCGGTACCGGATATGCGGAGATCGACTACGCGGTCGCGGCCGGCTATCCGGAGAAGGACATCGTCATCCTGCAGGACCAGGTGGCCGGACTGAACGCCGTCGAGTCCGGGCGCGTCGACGTCTTCGCGGGAACCGCGCTCACCACCCGCGAGGTGGTGCGCAAGAGCGCCAAGGCGGAGTCGACCGAGCCGTTCGCGGCGGTCGTGGACGGCAAGAAGAAGATCGACGGCGGCGGCTTCGCCTTCCGCCCGACCGACACGGGGCTGCGGGACGCCTTCAACGCCGAGATCCACAAGATGAAGAAGAGCGGTGAACTCTTCCGCATCCTGCGCCGGTTCGGCTTCACCGAGAGCGAGATGACGGAGCTCACGGCGAAGGAGCTGTGCCGATGACCGCCGGACTCTGGCAGAACTGGGTGCTCCCTGGGATCTGGATCACGGTCCAGCTCACCCTGTACAGCGCCGCGTTGGCCGCCCTCGTCGCGTTCGGTGTGGGCATGGCCAGAACTCATCGCTCGCGCTTCGTCCGCTTCCTCGCGGGGTTCTACACCGAGGTGTTCCGCGGGACTTCGGCGCTGGTGCTGATGTTCTGGCTGTTCTTCGTGCTGCCGCCGATGCTGGGCTGGCAGTTGGTGCCGATGTGGGCGGCGGTACTCGCCCTCGGTCTGTCGTACGGGGCCTACGGCGCCGAGATCGTGCGCGGCGGGCTGAACGCGGTGGCGCCGGCCCAGCGCGAGGCGGCGGTCGCGCTCAGCTTCACGCCCTGGCAGCGGATGCGGCTGGTCCTGCTGCCGCAGGCCGTGCCCGAGATGATCCCGTCCTTCTGCAATCTGCTGGTGGAGCTGCTCAAGGGCACCGCGCTGGTGTCACTGCTGGGCGTCGGCGATGTGTCGTTCGCGGCGTACCTGGTCCGGCTGGCGACCCAGGAGAGCGCGCAGATCTACACGGTGACGCTGGTGATCTACTTCGTGCTCGCGTTCCTGATCACCCGCTCCATGAAGGCGCTGGAGCGCCGGACCAAGGCGAACGTCGGACTGCATCTCCCGGGGGACACCCCCCGGACCCCCGGCCTTCGGGGCCGGCGGCCCCGCGTCCCCGGCCAGCGGAACCGGCGGGCCGGCGCCGGCGGACTCGTGGAAGGTGATCTCCGATGACCTGGGACTGGTCCGCCGTCGCGGACTTCATGCCGCGCTTCTGGGAAGGCGTGCTCGTCACGCTGCAGATCCTGGTGCTGGGCTCGCTGCTGTCCTTCACGCTCGGCCTGGTCTGGGCGCTCGGGCTGCGCTCCGCCACGCGCTTCGTGCGCTGGCCGGTCGGGCTGATCACCGAGTTCATCCGGAACACCCCGCTGCTGGTGCAGCTGTTCTTCCTGTTCTTCGTGCTGCCGGAGTGGGGCGTGCAGTTCTCCGCGCTCACCACCGGCACGCTCGCGATCGGGCTGCACTACTCGACCTACACCGCACAGGTCTACCGGGCCGGCATCGACGCCGTACCGGTCGGACAGTGGGAGGCCGCGACGGCGCTGAGTCTGCCCGCCCACCGGACCTGGCTCGCGGTGATCCTCCCCCAGGCGGTGCGCCGGATCGCTCCCGCGCTGGGCAACTACGTCATCGCGATGCTCAAGGACACACCGCTGCTCGCCGGGATCGGCGTGCTGGAGATGCTCCAGCAGTCCCGCCTGGAGAGCGCCGCGACCTTCCAGTACACGGAGCCGCTGACGGTCGTCGGCATCGCCTTCATCCTCATCGCCTACCCGGCTTCTCTGCTCGTACGAACCCTGGAGCGCCGCCTTGCCCGCTGACACGCAGAACGAAGAACTGATCCGTTTCACGAACGTCACCAAGCGCTTCGGGGACAACACCGTCCTCGACAACCTCTGCTTCTCGGTCCGGCCGGGCAGGCACGTCACGCTGATCGGGCCGTCCGGCTCCGGCAAGACGACGATCCTGCGGCTGCTGATGACGCTGGAGCGGCCCGACGAGGGCACGATCGACGTCAACGGCGGCCGGCTGTACCCGGCCGACGAGAAGCAGCGGCGCGAGGTGCGCAAGAAGATCGGCATGGTCTTCCAGCAGTTCAACCTCTTCCCCAACATGAGCGTGCTGCGGAACGTCACCGAGGCGCCGGTGCGGGTGCTGGGGCTGTCCAAGGACGAGGCGGAGGAGCGCGCCCGCGAACTCCTGGACCTGGTCGGGCTCGGCGACCGCTGCGACGCGCGGCCGACCCAGCTGTCCGGCGGTCAGCAGCAGCGGGTGGCCATCGCCCGGGCGCTGGCGATGCGGCCGCAGGTGCTGCTGTTGGACGAGGTGACGTCCGCGCTCGACCCGGAGCTGGTGGCCGGGGTGCTGGACGTGCTCAGGGACATCGCCCGCACCACCGAGATCACGATGCTCTGTGTGACCCACGAGATGAACTTCGCCAGGGACATCTCGGATGAGGTGCTGATGTTCGACGAGGGGAAGGTCATCGAATCCGCATCACCGGAAAAAATCTTCTCCGCTCCGGAGCACGAACGTACCCGCGAGTTTCTCAGCGCGGTGCTCTGACCTCTCACTCCATGCACAAAGTGTGACTCTGGCATATGCCAATGTCGTGCGCCCCAGGATATGGCACTGGGGCGCACGGCAATTCTCGCCAACAGCCGCCCCGTTTATGGTTCTTGGCAGCTATCGTGGTACGGAAGCTTGCGGTCACAACCTGGTAGGGGGAAACCGTGGCGCTGATGCCCGAGCCGACCGCACCGTTCCACTCGGTGCAATACGCCCTGCGCGTACTGGAGACGATCTCCAGGCACGGTGGCGGTGTGAGCGATGTCCAGATCGCCCGCGAGACCGGACTGCCCACCGGCCATCTGGCGTCGATGCTGCTGATGCTGCGCCGCGAGGGCTACGTGGAGCAGGTCGGCGACGGCGCGTACGTGATCGGGGACTCCCTCGTCCTGCTGGGCTCCGGCGCCACCCGGCGCGAGGCCCTGGAGCGCAAGCTGCAGGAGACTCTCACCGAGCTCCGCGACTCGGTGGGCGCGGCGGTCTACATCAGCCGGTACATCGACGGCGAGGTCAAGATCACGCAGTTCGCCGACAGTCCGCGCACACCCAAGGTCAACGAGTGGGTCGACTTCCGCTCCGCGGCGCACGCCAGCGCGGTGGGCAAGTGCCTGCTCACCCAGCTCGACCAGAACGGCCGCCGCGATCATCTGTCGCGCCACAAGATCGCCCGGCTCACGTCCCGGACGATCACGAACGAGAAGATCCTCTTCTCGAAGCTGGACGCCCAGCCGCCCACGGTGCCCGTGCTGGATCTTCAGGAGTACGCGGTGGGGACGGTCTGCGCGGCGGTTCCGCTGACGGCCGGCTCCGCGGTCGGCTGCCTGGCCCTCTCCCTCCCGATCGAGCATGCCCACCGGCTGCGCGCGGCGGCGGACACGCTGAACCGTAGGGCGGGGCTCCGGTGGTGCTGTCGCTGGCGCTCTAGGTCCGGTGGAGCAGGCCCTCGGGGCCGTCGGGCGGGCCGGCGGCCGGGCCTGGTCCGGGGTGGT
>NZ_JBVJKN010000014.1:40201-110623 GCF_055585225.1 Streptomyces sp. NPDC053673
CGGCTCCGGTGGTGCTGTCGCTGGCGCTCTAGGTCCGGTGGAGCAGGCCCTCGGGGCCGTCGGGCGGGCCGGCGGCCGGGCCTGGTCCGGGGTGGTCAGGAGCACCTCCCGGGACCAGGTAGTATTACTTCTGTCGTCAGCCGCTGAGAGCGGCAGGAACGGCAGCCCGCGCCGCTAGCTCAGTTGGTTAGAGCAGCTGACTCTTAATCAGCGGGTCCGGGGTTCGAGTCCCTGGCGGCGCACAACCTCACGAGAGGCCCTCGCAACTGCGAGGGCCTCTCGTCATTCTCCGCCACTCAGCCGGTGTCTGCCGCCTAGGCCCTGTCCGGGCGATCTTGTCGGGCCCGCGACGCCGGCTACGGCACCTCGCTGCGTTGTCGGAGTCGCCCAAGTACACCCAGTACGAGGGCGATCCTCCGCCTTGCGATGCACCACATCCGACGCCGCGGCCTGTTCCTCGAAGATCGCCCGGACAGGACCTAGCCGGTCACCCGCCGCTCAGCCGCAGCAGCCGTCGCGGCGCATCTGCTCGGCGACCGCGCGCCACTGCGCCGACTCTGCGCCCGTCCGTACCGAGGACCGCCGCCGGCCGGGACCGACGTAGGGCTCCTCCAGCGTCTTGCGGTCATGAATCCGGCCGCCGACCGTGACCTGTGTCACCTTCGCCAGATCGTCGATGCCGGTGAGCGGGTCCCCGGCGACGATCGTCAGATCCGCGAGCTTGCCCGGCTCGACCGTGCCCAGGTCCCGCTCTGCGCCGAAGACCCGGGCCGCGTTCGCCGTGGCCGTCAGCAGCGCCTCCGCCGGAAGGCGAAGAAGGAGGAGCGCCGGTCTGTACGGGGCCGTTCTGGCCGGGCAGCCCGGTGAGGCGGGTCAGCCGGCCGTCAAGGACGCCGACGGTCCAGAGATGCGGTAGGGGCTGCCTGAGAGGGCCGCTGTCCGGCTCAGCGGTCCAGCACGTCGCGGCGTCCGTGGTGTTCGTACCGGCGGAGCAGCTCGGCCGTGTCCCGCGAGGTCAGGGTGCGGTAGGCGGCGGCGCCCGGCGGGCGCCACCACACCGGGTCCGGGCAGCGGAAGGCCTCGCGGCGCAGGGCGGCGCGGTGGATCTTGTTGGTGGCGGTGAGCGGGAGGCGGGGGACGATACGGACGAAGCGGGGCGGCATCTTGGTGCCGAGGTCGGGCTGGGCGGCGAGGAAGGACGCGAAGGCGGAGGGGTCGAAGACGGTGCCTTCGCGGAGTGCCAGTGCGCACATCACCTGGTCGCCGGCGACCGGGTCGGGGACGGCGTAGACCGCTACGCCCGCCGCGGCCTCCCAGCGGGCCAGGATGTTCTCGATGACCGCGGCGGCGAGGTTCTCGCTGTCGACCCGCAGGCGGTCGTCACCGCGGCCCGCGAAGTACAGGAAGCCGTCGGGGTCACGGAAGAACAGGTCGCCGGTCCAGTACCAGCCTCCGCGCCGCCGGTCGGCGTCGGCACCGGGGTTGCGCCAGTAGCCTTCGAACGGGTTGCGGCCCCGGTTGACCAGCTCGCCTATCGCGCGGTCGCCGTTGAGCAGGCGGCCCTCGCCCGAGAACCGCGCCGCCTCGCACTCCTCGCCGCTCGACGGGTCCACCACCGCGAGGTCGTCCCCGGGCGCGGCACGCCCGATCGCGCCGCGCGGTGTGTCCGGGGTGCGCTGGATCGCCGCGCCGCCCTCCGAGGAGCCGTACCCCTCCACCAGCCGCACCCCGAAGCGGGCCTCGAAGCGGGCGGCGTCCACCGCCCCCGCCTCCGTACCGAAACCGAGCCGCAGCGGATGGTCGCGGTCGTCGGGGCGCTCGGGCGTGGCGAGCAGATACTGCACGGCGCGCCCGACGTAGGTGAAGTACGTGGCGCCGTAGGCCCGTACGTCGTCGAGGAACCCGGACGCCGAGAAGCGGCGCCGCAGGGCGACCGAGGCCCCGGCCACGAGCGCGGGTGCCCAGTCCGCGATCACGGCGTTCCCGTGGAACATGGGCATGCAGATGTAGTGCACGTCCTCCGGTCGCACTCCGAAGTGGCCGACGAGTGACTCCCCCGCCGCCGCGAGCCGCCCCTGGCTGCAGATCGCGGCCTTGGGCGCACCGGTCGAGCCGGAGGTGAAGTAGAGCAGCAACCGACTGCCGGGCCGCACGGCGGAGACGGTCGCCTCGCCGGGCTTCGCGCCCTCGTACGGCGCGAGGAGGTCGGCGTAGGCGTCGCTGTCGGTCACCAGCACCCGCACGCCCGGCAGTTCGAGACCGTCGAGCAGGGGAAGGTGCGCGCGCTCGGTGACCAGCACCCGGCAGTCGGTGTGCAGGATGTCGCGGGCCAGTTCGGCGCCGCGGCGGGTCGGGTTGATGCCGGCGACGGCGGCCCCGGCGAGGGCCGCCGCGCTGAGCCAGAGCGGGAATTCGGCGGTGTTGTCGAGCAGGATTCCGAGGTGCGGCTCGGCTCCCCGGGGAAGCAGCTCCGTGAGCAGCGCGGCCCGCGCGGCGGCGCCCGCGGCGACCTGGTGGTGGCTGAGGACCAGGTCCTCCTGTCTCAGCCCCACGCGACGGTCGCCCCATTGGCGCTGTACGAGCTCCGCGACGGTCGTAGCGCTCGTGGCACCTGCCCTTCCCTATGCCCTTCCCATGACGCCCATGGCGCCGCACGGTAACTGACTAGCCGTCAGAACTGAACGTCCGAGCAGGCGTAGAAGGCGTTCGGGGTGTCATTGATGGTCCACACCGCCAGGATCAGATGGCGGCCGGACTTCGACGGGAGAGTGCCGGAGTGGCTGAGCGTGGTCGGCGGCCGCTGGCCGTTGTAGGGAATGGTCAGGAACGGCTGCGGGTCCAGGGCCGCCCGGGTGAGCGGCTGGCTCGGGTTCCAGCCGTTCCTGGTGATGTAGTACTTGAAGTCGGTCGTCGCGTGATTGGCCGTGAACTGCCACCGGAAGGTGTAGTTCTGGCCCGACGAAACCTTGGTCGTGGGCCATGCACCGCCGCGCGGGTCGTCGAGCTGCGCGAAGCGGCTGTTGCCGCCGGCGCAGATCCTTCCGTCGGCAGGACCCGCCGCCGGGAAGCCCTTGGGGCCCTCGACGCTCTGGGGTTCCCACTGGATCTCACCACAGTTGGTGACCGTGCCGTTGGCACAGAGTTTCTGACGGCTGATCGGGGAGTCGGTGTAGCCGTGGCTGCTGGCACTGCCGGTGGCGAGCAGGGACGTGCCCGCCACCACGAGGCCGACCATGGCCGCGCCTATTCGCTTTCGCATCCTGTCGCTCCTGGAGAACGTGGGGGAGTTCTGTGAGCCGTGCTGCGCGCTTGTGCGGTCGTGCGGATTCCGGTCTAGACCAAGTCCCAGATTATTGACGAACGTTGAACATGTCCAGACCAATCACGAGACCTCCGCACCGCCCGCTCTGGCAGTGCAGAACGCGACGGTGAGGTCCCGTACCAGTGCCTTCCGCTCGTAGTCGTCGAGTTCCACGAGGCCTCGCCTGGTGAGCCGCTGGACGGTGTCGTCCACGGCGTCCACCACCGAGGTGAGCACGGTGTCGCGCTGCTCGGCCTCGATCACGGCGATACGACGGCGGCGCATCGCGGCGGCGACCTCGGGCGCGTACTCGATACGCGTCGGCTGCGCGGAGAAGACGTCGATGCCGACCGGGGCACACTCCGCCGACAGGGTCTTCGTCAGCGAGTCACCGACGGCTTCGGCGTTGCGCAGAGTGGGGATCGGCCCGGAGAAGCCCGAGGTGGCGGGATCCTGGAAGGTGTCGGCGGGGAGCTGGGACAGCACCCGGGCCGTCGCCGCCTCCACCTGCTCCCGCAGATACGCCTCGTGGTCGGCGACACCAAGCACGGCGCGGGCCGTGTCCCGGATCCGCCACACCACGAGGACGACCACCTGCAGCGCCGTACCGTTCGCGTCGACCGCGGGCATCGGCTCGCTGCGCCAGTGTCGCAGCCGCACGTCGACCCTGCGACGCAGCAGCAGCGGACTGACCCACATCAGACCGGTGCGCCGCACACTCCCCCGGTACTCGCCGTACAGCGTCAGCACCCAGGCATGGCCGGCCCGGCCACGGCCGAGCCCGCCCAGCGAGAAGAGCACGAACGTCACGCCGAGCGCGAGCAGCGCCCACTGGCCGAACCCGAGTGCGCGGTACGGCCGTTCGGCCAGCCCGAACAGCTCGGTCAGCTCCCCGGGGAAGCCCCCGGCCCAGTGCAGCACGGCCGCGCATCCGGTCATGGCGGCGACCCCGGTGAGCAGGGCCGCCCAGCCGGGCAGGACCGGTCCCGGCCGTTCGTTCAGCCGTGGGTCCGCGGGCGGTGCGGGCCGCCGGCTGGGCGCGACGACGGTCGTCGCGGCCCGTCGTCCGGTGGGCAGGGACACCCGCGCCATCGCGATGGTGTCGGGTCCCCCGTCACCTCCGTCCGCCCTGCCGGCCTTGCCGGCCCAGTCGGCCCATTCGCCGCCGTCGGCGGAGCTGTCGGCCGGCCCGGCGTCGGTGCCGTCGGGAGTCCTGGCGGAATCACGGAAGAGCAGATGCACGGGGATCGACCCGGTGGTCTCACTCCCGATCACGACAGCCCGCCGCCCGCCCACCCCGCTGAGCTGCCGCTCGAAGACACTGGGCCCCGGCACGCCGTCGTTCACACCGGCGGCCCGCAGATCGCCGGCCTCCGTCTTGGCCTCTGTGTCGGCCTCGTCCTCGGTGTCGGCCGCGGTTTCGGTTTCGGCTTCGGTTTCGGCTGCGGCCTTGGTCTCGGTCCTGGTCTCGGTCAGGGGCTTGGTCAGCAGCTCGGTCCTGGTCAGGGGCTCGGTCGCGCCGACGGCCTCCTCGGCGACCCCGACACCGACCCTGGCGTCGGCGTCGGCGTTCCCTCCTGGGCAGGGCAGCCCGGCTTCCACATCGGCGCCCGCCTGACCCGCGAGCACGCCGTACACGCCGACGGCGGCGTACGGCCCGCGCGCGTACGCATCCGACGGAACGTCAAGCGGGTCGAGCGGGTATAGCGAGTCGAGTGCATCGAAGGCCTCGGACGGACCGCCGGAGCCGGCGGAGTCACCGGAACCGGTCGGATCGCCGGGCGCGCCCGAGGCCGGAAGTCCCGCCTGGTGCACGGAGACCGACGCGGCTCTGAGCCGGGTGAGCGGGAGGGACGGACGCGGAGGGTCCTCGGAGTAGGGAGTCGTGGGAGTCACCGGAGCCGCCTCCTCGCGGGATTGGTGCGCATCGAGGTCGTGGTTCATGAGAAGAGCCGCCGCCATGTCTCGGGGCCGGGGTAGCCGTCGGCCGCTCCGCCGCGCCAGCCCTGGGCGCGCTGGAACGCCTCGACGCCGCGGCGGTCCGCCTCGGTCCAGTGCCGGCTGGGAGGCGATGTGTAGTGCTGGCCGAAGCCCCGCTTCACCAGCTGCCGGCCGAGCTTCTCGACGTACGGGTTCGACTGGCCGGGGCGGAAGTGCGCGCGCCCCGGGTATCCCGGTACGGAAACGGCCGGTCCGGCCGCCGGCACGCGCGGGACGTTCCCGCTCGCGCCGTTCACGAGCCGGCGCCAGGTGTCCAGTCCGGGCAGACCGTCCGCCTCCGTGCCCGTCCAGCCCTGCGCACGCTGGAACTCCTGCGTCGCCCGCCGGTCCGCCTCGCTCCAGCGCAGTCCCGGCCCGGATGTGTAGTGCTTGCCGTAGCCCCGCTCCACGAGCAACCTCCCGAGCTGGTTGACGTACGTGTTCTCGGTGCCGGGCCCGAACAGGCCCGCACCCGGGAACGGGGCCGGGAGCGTGCTCGGGGCCGGGAGCGTGCTCGGGGGCGGGAGCGTGCCCGGGATCGGGGGCGGGACCGTGCCCGGGATCGGGGGCGGGAACAGGTCCGGGAGCGCGCCCGGGCTCTGCGCGTTCACGGTGGTGTCGTCCGTGAGCTCCTTGTAGCGGTAGGCCACATAGCGGTCGGAGTTGCTCCAGTACGCCATCGGCGTGACCCGCTGCTGAGCGTGCGGCTTCGCCTGTTCGTAGGCGAAGTAGTGGGTGTGCGTGTAGTCCGTCCAGCCGCCGAAGATCGTGACGTGCGACCCGTTGGACGGATTGTCCGTGTTGTGGAACAGCAGGATGTCACCGGGCTGCAGATCCTTGCGGTCGATCCGCACACCGAACTGGGCCAGGCTTCCGGTCCATTCGTTGCCCGGCAGATTCCA
Organism: Streptomyces sp. NPDC053673; assembly: GCF_055585225.1. Taxonomy (NCBI): domain Bacteria; kingdom Bacillati; phylum Actinomycetota; class Actinomycetes; order Kitasatosporales; family Streptomycetaceae; genus Streptomyces; species Streptomyces sp. NPDC053673. The sequence goes on from NZ_JBVJKN010000014.1 coordinate 46,385, forward strand.
CGCCATCGAGACGAAGCCCGAGCAGTCCTGCCGGTAACCGTCCGACCAGTACTTGCTCATCGAGTACGGAACCTTGGCGTCCACCCAGAGCTTGGCGCGGCTCATGATGTCGGCGCGCGCCATTTTGCGCAGGTTCGACGCCCCGGCCTGGCCGGGGGCCGGGCGGCCGTGCAGGGGCTCCTGTCCACCCTGCGGGGTCTCCGGCTCCGGTTCCTTGGCCTGCTCGGGTTCCTTGGCAGACTCCGGTTCCTTGGCCTGCTCGGATTCCTTGGCCGGCTCCGGCTCCGGTTGTTTCTGCGCCCCCTTCTCCGGCCCCTCCTCCGGGCCCTTCTCCGGCTCCTTCTCCACGGCGGGCCCCTTTGGCCGGACCGCGGCCGCAGGGCCGGTTGTCGCCGGTGCTGCCGCTTCGGGTTCCGCGGGTGGGGAGCCGTTGTCCCCCGGGGGAGCCAGCGCGCTCGCTGCCCCGCCGCTCAGCACCGCTCCCGCCGCGGTGACCAGCACGAGAACGCGGCGGGCACCGCGCGCGGCGGGGTGCCCGCCGGCCGCCACCGGCAGCGCGCGGGCCAGGGCCCGCCGCTGCTGGGCGCAGCCGGAGCAGGCGCAGTCGGCAGCGGGCTCGTACTCCTCGAACACCGGAACGCTCATCCGTTGCCCCTCCACACTCACCAGACTCATTCGTCATGACAAAATGCATTTTGACGGAGCAAAGATAAAAAACGACCATCCGACAGGCCGGAACATGCAAGGAAATGGTCGGGAGCACCCGCGGAGGTCGGGTAAACTTCTCCAGGTCAGCAGGCGCCGCTAGCTCAGTTGGTTAGAGCAGCTGACTCTTAATCAGCGGGTCCGGGGTTCGAGTCCCTGGCGGCGCACTAGCGATTAGGTCGCTGACCTGGGCGTTCTCGGTTTCCGAGGACGCCCTTTCGCGTTTGCCCGGGATAGACTCGACCTCACCCGTACGCGTCAACCCGTCGCAGGGGCACCGGACAAGCTAGCGTCCAGCACGCCCGGACAGTTCGTCCGAGGGCGTTGGACGTTGGATGTTGGGCGACGTCGGGCTCCACAGTTGCCTCCGCTGCCACAACACGACCCATGGGTTCAACGCTTCGCGCCATGGAGGGTCACGGCCCGGCGCGGGTCCGCCCGTCCGGGCGTCCTTGCGATCACGGCCCCTCTCCGAGAACCTGTTCTTGAGTCCGCCGCCCCCCATGGGAGGGCGACGGACTCAAGCAGTTACCACTTGGGGGAGTTCGAGCGGGATTCTCCGGTTGCTTCGACCACGGGGTGGGGGCCCCGTTCACGAACGGATGTCGCGACCGGCATCATGCAACCGGAAGGCCACCGTTTCTTGTCTACGGGGACGGCGGCCTGCCATTGATGCGTCCGGGACGGCTGGCCAAGGGGAGCCCCGGTCCGGACCACATGACCGAACGATCACGCAGCCAGCAGGCGTGCGGGGGGATGACTCATGACGTCGACGCCGAACGGCGCCCGGCAGCAGGACAACGACCCTTCCCGGACCACTCAGCTTCGGGTTCCCCGGCAGCTCATGACGGGAGGGCACCGGCTGCGCCCCAAGAAGGCGCTGCCACGGTACGACTACGAGCACTACAGCCGGCTCGCCGGCCCGCTCACCCAGCCCGATCCTTCGAAACCGTACAAGGTGCAGTACCGCTCCCTGCTCTCGCAGGAGCCGCACCGCATCCGGGCCGCGCTGCTCCTCGGCGCCGCGCCGCTCGTCTCGCTGGGCCTCTTCGCCTGGCTGATGCAGCCGCAGCACTGGACCGAGCGCGACCCGAACCTCAAGAACGACCTTCTTCTGTGGCTCGACGTCGTCATGCTCGTCTCGATCGGCCTGATCGAGCTCTTCCGCACGATGAACGTGCTGTCGAACGCGCACGCGACGCTGGTCGCCCGTGACCCCGTCCCGGTCGTGCCGGAGTCCGGCACCCGGGTCGCCTTCCTCACCTCCTTCGTGCCGGGCAAGGAGCCCCTGGAGATGGTGACGAAGACGCTGGAGGCCGCGGTCAGGATCCGGCACCGCGGGCTCATGCACGTGTGGCTGCTCGACGAGGGCGACGACCCGGCGGTCAAGGAAGTCTGCGCCCGCCTCGGGGTCCACCACTTCTCCCGCAAGGGCGTCGCCAAGTGGAACCAGGCGAAGGGCCCCCACCGGGCCAAGACCAAGCACGGCAACTACAACGCCTGGCTGGAAGCCCACGGCGGCAACTACGACTTCTTCGCGTCCGTCGACACCGACCACGTACCGCTGCCGAACTATCTGGAGCGGATGCTCGGATACTTCCGCGACCCGGACGTCGGCTTCGTCATCGGTCCGCAGGTCTACGGCAACTACGACACGTTCGTCACCAAGGCCGCCGAGTCCCAGCAGTTCCTCTTCCACGCGCTGATCCAGCGCGCGGGCAACCGCTACGGCGCACCCATGTTCGTCGGCACCTCCAACGCCGTGCGGATCTCCGCGCTCAAGCAGATCGGCGGTCTGTACGACTCGATCACCGAGGACATGGCGACGGGCTTCGAGATCCACCGCCACCGCAACCCCGAGACCGGCAACAAGTGGCGCTCCGTCTACACCCCGGACGTACTGGCCGTGGGTGAGGGCCCGACCGCCTGGACCGACTTCTTCACCCAGCAGCTGCGTTGGTCGCGCGGTACGTACGAGACGATCCTCAAGCAGTACTGGAAGGGCTTCGGGACGCTGCCGCCCGGCAAGCTCTTCAACTACACGATGATGATCATCTTCTACCCGATGTCCGCCCTCAACTGGATCCTGGCGGCGCTGAGCTGCGCCCTGTTCCTGGGCATGGGCGCCTCGGGTGTGCAGATCGACCCGGCGATATGGATGATGCTGTACGGCAACGCCTCGGCGCTGCAGATCGGCCTCTACATCTGGAACCGCCGCCACAACGTCTCACCGCACGAGCCGGAGGGCTCGGGCGGCCTCGCCGGCATGGTGATGTCCGCGCTCTCCGCGCCGATCTACGCCCGCTCGCTGATGGACGCCGTACTGCGCCGCAAGAGCAGCTTCGTGGTGACCCCCAAGGGCGACTCGTCCAGCCCGGACACCCTCTTCGGCACCTTCCGCATCCACCTCTTCTTCATCCTCATCTTCGGCGGCTCGCTCGGCTCCTCGTTCTACTTCGGGCACGACCACCCCGCGATGATCACCTGGGCCACTCTGGCCCTGCTGATCACGGCGGCACCCATCTTCGCCTGGCGGCACGGTATCCGTGAGGAGAAGAAGAAGCGGAAGGGGCGGCGTCGCGCCCCGCGCGGCGGGGCCCCCGAGCCGGTGCCGCCGGCCGCCCATGAGCCGCAGCAGAAGCCCAATTGGGCCCCCGCCGACCAGACCATGCAGATCGCCCTTGGGGGACGTAAGAAATGAGCGCACTTCCCGTCCGGCCGAACTACCGAAAGAACCGGGCCCGGCGGATCCTGATAGGCGTGGCGGTCGTGGCGGTGATCGCCGGGTTCAACGGGCCGGCCCTTTATCGGTACGGCTCGGAGCAGTACCACGAGTACACGATCAACAAGCCCGAGTACAAAGCCGAGAACGGCCACTGGGACTTCCTCGACGTCCCCTCCGAATACAAGATCAACACGATTCACGCGGCCCTGCTGCACACCGGCAAGGTGCTGCTCATCGCCGGCTCCGGCAACAACCAGAAGAACTTCGACGCGAAGAAGTTCGAATCGGTGCTGTGGGACCCCAAGACCAATGACTTCAAGCTGATACCGACACCCAAGGACATGTTCTGCGCGGGGCACACCCAGCTGCCCGACGGGAAGCTGCTGGTCGCGGGCGGCACCAAGCGGTACGAGAAGCTCCAGGGTGATGTCACCAAGGCCGGCGGCCTGATGATCGTCCACAACGAGGACCCTGACAAGCCGATCACCCTGCCCGCGGGCACGAGGTTCACGGGCAAGGAGAACGGCAAGACGTTCGTCTCCAGGGACCCGGTGCTGGTCGAGAAGGCGAAGAAGGTCTTCGACCCGCAGACCGGCCGGTTCCTGCGGACCGAGGCGGGCCTGGGCCGCATCTATGTCGAGGCCGAGGAGTCCGGGAAGGCGTACGAGACCGGCACCGAGGACAACTACCGGGTGCACGGCCTCAAGGGCTCCGACAGCCGCAATGTCTACGGCATCGCGCAGAAGCTCGCCCTCGACAAGAAGGACTTCCAGGGCATCAAGGAGGCCTACGAGTTCGACCCGGTCGCGGAGAAGTACATCACCGTCGACCCGATGAACGAGGCCCGCTGGTACCCGACGCTCACCACGCTCAAGGACGGCAAGGTCCTCTCCCTCTCCGGTCTGGACGAGATCGGGCAGATCGTCCCCGGCAAGGACGAGATCTACGACCCGAAGACGAAGAAGTGGGAGTACACGGGGATCGAGCGCCGCTTCCCGACGTACCCGGCGATCTTCCTGTTGGACAACGGGAAGCTCTTCTACTCGGGTTCGAACGCCGGATACGGTCCGGCCAACGTCGGCCGGGACCCGGGCGTCTGGGACCTGGAGTCCAACAAGTTCAAGAAGATCCCCGGGCTGAGCGACCCGGACCAGATGGAGACCTCCGCGACGGTCATGCTGCCGCCCGCCCAGGACCAGCGGTTCATGGTCATCGGCGGAGGCGGGGTCGGCGAGTCCGAGAAGTCCAGCGAGAAGTCCCGGCTGGTCGACCTCAAGGACCCCAGCCCCCGCTTCAAGGACGGCGCTTCGCTGGACAAGGGCACCCGCTACCCGAGCGCTTCGCTGCTGCCCGACGACAGTGTGCTGGTCACCGGCGGCTCCGAGGACTACCGCGGGCGCGGCGGCTCCAACGTCCTGGAGGCGAGGACGTACGACCCGAAGTCGGGCACGTACAAGCGGGTGGCCGACCCGCGGGTGGGCCGCAACTACCACTCGGGGTCGGTGCTGCTGCCCGACGGCCGGGTGATGATCTTCGGCTCCGACTCGCTCTTCGCCGACGACGCCAACACCAAGCCGGGCGTCTTCGAGCAGCGGATCGAGATCTACACGCCGCCGTATCTCTACCGTGACGCCCGGCCCGAGATCGGCCAAGGCCCGAAGAAGATCAAGCGAGGTGGCTCGGGCTCGTATCTGAGCCCGCAGGCGGCGAAGCTCAGGACGGCCAAGCTGATGCGGCCCAGCGCGGTCACGCATGTCACCGATGTCGACCAGCGTTCCATCGCGCTGAACATGACGAAGACGGCGGACGGTTTCCAGGTCACCGTGCCGAAGAACCGCTCCCTGGTGCCGTCGGGCTGGTACATGCTGTTCGTCACGGACGACAAGGGCACGCCCTCGGAGGGCGTGTGGGTGGAGGTGCCGTAGGGGGACGGGGGCTCTGCCCCCGAACCCCCGCGCCTCACACTCCCCCTGCGCCCCTGCGGGCGTGGGGGACCCCCGGCGGGGCTGGATTTCGGGGCTCCGCCCCGGAGTTCAGCCCCGTCGGCGTTCGAAGGCACGGCCGCCGAAGGCCGTGGAGCAGTCTGGAGGCTTGCTCCCCGCGCGGCGGAGCCGCAATTCGACACAGCCGGGAAGGGGCGGGGAGGGGGAAGCCCGCCCGCGGGCGCCCCGGACGCCTACTTCGTGTTGCGGGCGAGCTCCAGCGCGTACTCCGGGTACCAGTCGCCGGCCTTCGGGCCACCCTTGCAGTCGCCGTCCGACTCCCCCGGCCGCTTCACCCACAGATACGCGTCGACGAGCGGATCGCCGGTCTTCGTCGTGGGCGCCTCACCGAGCGCGCGGCCCGGCGGGTTGCACCAGTTCTCCTTCGGATCGCCCTGCGTGTACGGCCCGTTGCCGTTGCGGCTGGTGTCGATCACGAAGTGCTTGCCGCCGACCTTCGGCGAGAGCTTGTGGCCGAAGTCCTTGCTGGCCTGGGTGGTCTGGAAGTTGGAGACGTTGACCGCGAATCCGTCGGCCTTCTCGATGCCCGCCCGGGCGAGTGGCTCGGGCAGGGAGTCGGGGTTGGCCCAGCCGGCGTTGCCCGCGTCCAGATAGACCTTCGTCGCGGGCTGCCGCTTGAGCCGCTCGATGGCGCCCTTCAGCAGGTCGAACCGCTCCTCGTGGAACTCGCCCGGCGTGCATCCGTCCACCAGGTGCAGTACGGCGTCGGGCTCCAGGACGACCGTGGCCCGGCGGTCGCCGATGCCCTTGGCGACCTTGTCGATCCACTCCCGGTACGCATTGCCGTCCGCGGCGCCGCCCTTGGAGAACTGTCCGCAGTCCCGGTGCGGAATGTTGTAGAGGACCAGCAGGGCGTCCCGGTCGGCCTTGGTCGCCGCCTCCGTGTACCCCTTCGCCTCGCCCTCCGGATTGTCCGGGCCGATCCACTGGCCCATCGGCTGCCGGGCGATCTTCTTGATCAGCTCGGCGTTCTTGTCGTCACCGTCGTCGAGATACGTGGCCACCTGCTTCGACGCGCTCCCCTCGGGGTTGACCCAGTACGGGTCCGTCCCCTTGGGCTGCTGGGCCACCGACTTGTCCCCGTCGCCGTCCGGGGTGGAACACCCCGCCACCAGCAGCGCGGCCCCCACCGCGACCGCAGCCCAGCGGGCACGCCCGACATAACTGCCGTACATCCACTCCCCCTTGGTGCACTGTTCTGCCGTGTCAGGGCCGTCCCCCCAAGGCGCCCCGCTCACGGACAAGACCGGCCGAAACCATCCTGACACACGGCTCCGGGCGGCCACGAGGCAACGAGGGCTTCCAGGCGGGGCCGGGCCGGCCTGGTCCGGCCCGGTCCGGTCCGTCCGGTCGAGGCCACCGCATGCCGGGAGTCCCGGAGCCGCAGGGCGTCAGATCCCCCGGGCGTCCGTCAGATACGCCGACACCACCACGTTCGCCGTGTACGAGTGGGTCTTCTTGTCGAAGGTGCCGCCGCACGTGATCAGACGGAGCTCCGCGCGGCCCGGCTGACGTACCCCGTAGACCTCCTGGGCGTCGAACCGGTCCCGGCTGAAGACCTGGACGTCGTCGATGGTGAACTCGGCGACCGAGCCGTCCGCCCGGGTCACCCTGACCTTCTCGCCGGGGCGGGCCGCGCTGAGGCCGTAGAAGACGGCCGGTCTGGTCCTGGTGTCGACATGGCCGACGAACAGGGCCGCACCCACGGCTCCGGGCTGGGTGCCGCTGCCGAACCAGCCGACGGTGCCCGGCGTGGCGTACGGCGGCGGATCGACCGCTCCCGTCGCGTCGAGGCCGCGGGACACGACCGGGGCGGTGACACCTATGGACGGAATCTCCACCTTGCTCGGTTCGGCGGGCCGCAACGGGGCGCGGGCGGGCGGCAGGGGTACGCCGAGGGGACGGCCGACCGCGGCCACGTCGCCGGTCGTGGGGGCGGAGCTGGCGCCGGAGCCCTCGGTGGCCTCGTGACCCCACAGCCACAGGCCCAGCAGCATGACCGCCCAGGCCACACCCGTAAGCAGCCGACCGGTGCCCGACGGGCGTCCACCGGAGGTACCTTCACCGGAATGCATGGCGGTCAGTCCTCGTCCGTCGTACCCGCACGGCGCCGACGGGCACTGCGGAAGGCGACCGCCACCGCGGCCACAGCGGCCAGGACCAGCCCGATCACGGTGTGCGGAGTCCCGGGGCCCTGGGTGTCGGCGGACTTGGCCCCCTCGGCGGCCAGCGCGGTGGCGGCGCCGCCGCCACCGGCCCGTACCGGAGCGACCGGGGTGTCGTCCGTGTCCAGGTCCTGGAGCGAGTCCTGCTCGTCGTCCTGGCCCTCGTCCCCGTCGTCGCCCTGGTCCTGGTCCCGTTTCTTGTCCTCGTCCCGCTTCTCGTGACCCTGGTCCCGCTTCTTGTCCTCGCCCTGCTTCTCGTGACCCTGGTCCCGCTTCTTGTCCTCGCCCTGCTTCTCGTGACCCTGGTCCCGCTTCTTCTCCTCGTCCCGCTTCTTCTCCTGGTCCTGCTTTTTGTCCTCGTCCCGCTTCTTGTCCCCGTCCTGCTTCTCGTGATCCTGGTCGCGCTTCTTGTCCTCGTCGCGCTTCTCGTCCTCGTCCCGCTTCTGTTCCTGACCACCCTGGCCGAGCAGCAGGCGGGACGGTTCCGGCGTGGACATCGCGACCTGGAAGCTGTCCACTCCCCGATGATCACGACCGCCACAGCTGACGCTGATGGCGTACGAACCCGGGTCGACGCCGGACTTGACCGTCGTCTCTCCGGAGAGCGAGCTCCTCGCGCCCGCGGGGCCGGACAGCGCCGCGTCCGAGACGAACGCCTGGGACGTGGCGGATCCCCTGCCCCCGGCACAGCCGGTGACACGCAGCTCCACCTCGCCCCCGGGCTTGACCGTGGCGGGGTGGAAGGTGACCTTGACCTGTCCGCCTTCTTCGGCGTACGCGACTCCGGGGGGCGTCAGCAGCAGTGCACCGGAGACCGCCCCCAGTACACGGAGAGCAATCGGAACAGAACGCATTGTGAACCTCCTGGTACCAGAAGATTCACGCGTTCCGCCCGTTTCCGCATCTCCAGCAGACCCAGATGGGTCAAACCCGGGTCGGTTCCGGTTCAGATCGGGGTCGGATCCGGATCCGATCCGAGTCCGGCCCGGGTCAGATCCGGTCGACGAGGTCGGCGATCGAGTCGACGACCTTCGACGGGCGGAACGGATACCGGTCGATGTCAGCCGGTGTCGTCAGGCCCGTGAGCACCAGGAAGGTCTCCATGCCCGCTTCCAGGCCGGCGAGCACATCGGTGTCCATCCGGTCGCCGATCATCGCGCTGGTCTCCGAGTGCGCCCCGATCGCGTTCAGGCCCGTGCGCATCATCAGCGGGTTGGGCTTGCCCGCGAAGTACGGGTCCTTGCCGGTGGCCTTCGTTATCAGCGCGGCGACCGAGCCGGTGGCGGGCAGCGGGCCCTCCGGACTCGGACCGGTCTCGTCCGGGTTGGTGCCGATGAAGCGGGCTCCCTCGTTGATCAGCCGGATGGCCTTGGTGAGGGCCTCGAAGCTGTAGGTACGGGTCTCGCCCAGGACGACATAGTCCGGCTTGTGGTCCGTGAGGACGTACCCGATGTCGTGCAGGGCCGTGGTCAGCCCGGCCTCGCCGATCACGTACGCCGTGCCGCCGGGGCGCTGGTCGTCCAGGAATCTGGCGGTGGCCAGGGCCGACGTCCAGATGTTCTCCACGGGCACGTCCAGACCCATCCGGGCGAGCCGGGCGTGCAGGTCGCGGGCGGTGTAGATGGAGTTGTTCGTGAGGACCAGGAAGGGCTTCCCGGTCTCCTTGAGCTTCTTGATGAAAGCGTCCGCGCCGGGGATCGGGACACCTTCGTGGATGAGGACACCGTCCATGTCGGTGAGCCAGGACTCGATCGGCTTGCGCTCTGCCATGAAGCGGACTCCTGCCGTACGCGTAGTGCGATGTGCGGTGTGCTGACGGGGCGCCGCCACGACGATGTACCGGCGCCCCCAGCCTAGTCAGGAAGCCGAGATCTTGACCCCGTCGATCACCCAGTACCAGTTGTTGGCACCGGTGTAACGGAAGCGGAAGCTCACGCTGGACGCTCCTGCCGGGACGGCGACGGAGACCCTCTGCGGCTGCGAGACCACGTCCGAGGTGTAGCTCTTCACGACGGTGGGCGTGCCAGCGTTGAAGGAAGCCAGGATCTGGGCGCTCTGGCTGCCCTCCTGGCGGTAGAAGGTGGTGAAATCGAGCGTGACGGTGGTCTTGCCGGAGACGCTGTACGCGGGGCTGACCAGTGTGGAGTCGTAACCGCCGGAGTTCGCCTTGTCGTCCCACTCGTCGGAGTCGGCGACGGCGAAGACGCCACGCGAGCGGACGTTGAGCTCGCGCCACTGGTCGCGCTGGGTGCGGGACCAGAACTCGTCGGTGGCGAAGGACCAGCCGCGCCATTCGGTGACGCCGCCCGTGCCCATCGCGTTGTTGATGACGGACCAGCCGCTGGGCGCGGTGTGGGTGAAGCCGAGGACCGAGGCCGGGATGCCGGTCTCGTCGACCCGGGCGGTCAGGGACGACTGGAGCGCGTCGAAGGAGTCCGTGGACCGCTCCTGGACCGGCTTGCCGTCCAGGCCCCAGGCGGGGTCGGGGGTGATGCCGAGCTGCTTGAAGACGGTGGCGGCGACATCGACGAGGCGGGTGTCGAGGGGCCGGGCACCGGCGGCGATCCCGGGGCCCTGCGCCAGGACGAAGGTCCGGCGCTCCTCGATGGAGCTGCCGCCGTGGCCGCCCGCGTCGACATGGCCGTGGTCGGTGGCGACGATGACGGTCCAGCGCTCGGTGGCGTACGAGGGCCGGGCCTTGATGGCCGCCCACAGCCGGCCGACGTAGCTGTCCTGGACGGCGATGGCGTCGAGGTACTTCTGGCCGGTGCCGTTCGCGTGCGCGACGACGTCCGTGTTGCCGAAGTAGACGAAGAGGACGTCCGGGTTCTGGTTGCGCAGGATCGACTCGGTGTCGGCGGCGATGGTGGCGTCATGGCCCGGGTAGCCCTGCGCGTCACCGTCGAGGACCAGCTTGGCGTCGGCGCCGGGGGTGACCGTGCCCTGGGTGTCCAGCGGCTTCCAGTCGACGGCCGCGTACGTGGACAGCTCGGGCCGCACCTGTGCGAGACGGGCCAGGAAGCCGGGGTACCTGCCGTAGTTCTTGCCGATGAAGGAGTTGTCCTTGACTCCGTGCTTGTCGGGCCAGACGCCGGTGGAGATGGTCGACCAGCCGGGCCCTGAGGAGGTCGCGGCCATCGGGTTGGCGTAGAGCAGCGACAGGCCGTACGTGCCGTTCGCCATCATCGACTTCAGGTGCGGGGCGTTGGCCGCGTCGATGCGGTCGTGGCGGAGCCCGTCCATGCCGATGACGAGCACCTTGTCCTTGCTGGTGCCGTTCGGGAGAGTCGGGGCCGCGGCGTGGGCGGTGGGTGCGGCCGCGAGGGTCGTTGCGGCGGCGGCGACCGCAGCGGTCGCGGCGCCGGCGGCGAGCACGGTACGGCGGGGAATGCCGGGGGTCATCGGCATCGCGGGGTCCTCCGTCGGAGAGTGATGACGTGATGGGAAGTCGCGCCCAGAGCAACGCCCCCGCCGAAGCGGGGGCGTTGGTCCATACCCGTTATCATTCCGCGATAGTCCGCGGATCACCACGGACGTACGGTGAACTCCTGGCTTCGAGTCAGCTGCCGGTGGCGGACTTCCACGAGTCCACGTACTTCTGGAGGTTGCCGTCGATGTCCTTCCAGTTCGGCTCGAAGACCTGGACGCCCTGCAGGATCTTCGTCAGCTCGATCGCGTTGGCGTCGGTGGCCTTGACGTCGCTGCGTGCGGAGAAGCCGCCGCCGATCTCGCTGACCTGCTTCTGGGCCTTCTCGCTCAGCAGGTAGTCGAGGAGCTTCTTGCCGTTCTCGGTGTGCGGAGCGTCGTTGACGAGGCCCGCGGCGTACGGGAGCGCGAACGTGGTGGGCTTGCCGCCCTCCTTCGCCGGGAACCAGATGCCGAGGTTCGGCATGGACTTGGACTGGGCGAAGTTCATCTGGACATCGCCGTTGGCGACCAGGATCTCGCCCTTGTCGACCTTGGGGGCGAGCTTGGAGGTGGAGGAGGACGGCCCGACGTTGTTGGCCTGGAGCTTCTTCAGGTACGCCATCGCCGGCTCCTCGCCGCCGAAGTCGTGCATGGCCTTGATGACGACGGCGGTTCCGTCGCCGGCGACACCCGGCGTGGAGTACTGGAGCTTGTCCTTGTACTTCGAGTCCAGGAGCTCCTCCCAGGTCTTCGGGGCCTCTGCCAGCTCCTTCTTGTTGTAGATGAAGCCGAAGTAGTTGTTGACGACCGAGGTCCACTTGCCGTCGCCCGACTTGTCGGCGCCGTTGACCTTGTCGACGCCGGCCGGCTCGTACGCCTGGAGCAGCCCCTTGGAGTCGGCCTGCTGGATGAACGGGGGGAGAGTGACGAGCACGTCGGCCTGCGTGTTGCTCTTCTCGCGAGCGGCGCGCTGCACCATCTCGCCGGAGCCGCCCTCGACGTACTTGACCTTGATCCCGGTCTCCTTCTCGAAGTCCTTGAAGACCTGGTCGTACCAGCCGTCTCCGTTCTCGCCCTTGAGGCCGTCGGCGCTGTAGACGGTGACGACCTTCTCGTCGGAGGCGGCGGAGTCGCCTCCGCAGGCGGTGAGGGTGGCGGCGAGTGCGACGCTGCCGGTGAGGGCGGCGGTGAGCGGGATGGGGTTGCGGCGCATGACGATGAACAACTCCTTGCGGAATGAGCGGATTTACCGGGTCAGCGGTAGCCGGCTCTGGTGCGGATACGGGAGACGGCGAGCAGGACGAACAGCGTCGTGGCCATGAGGACCACGGCGACGGCGGAGCCGGTGAAGAGGGAGCCACGGTCGGTGGCCGTGAAGATCAGCACCGGCAGGGGCATCCAGTCCGGGGGGTAGAGCATCATGGTGGCGCTCAACTCGCCCATGGACAGGGCGAAGCAGAGCCCTGTCGCCGCGTTCAGGGACGGCAGCAGCAGCGGCAGCTTCACTCGCCACAGGACGTACGAGGGACGGGCGCCGAGGCTGGCCGCCGCCTGCTCGTACACAGGGTCGAGACGCAGGATCGCCGCCGAAACCGACTGGTGGGCAAACGCCGTGACAAGAACGGTGTGCGCGAGGATCACGATCCAGCGCGTGCCGTTGAGGAGCACCGGCGGCTGCGAGAAGGCGACGAGTACGGCGAGGCCGACGACCACGGACGGGACGGCCACCGGCAGCATGAACAGCGCGTCGAGGAAGCGGCGTCCGCGCTTGCCGAGGGCGGCGGCGGCGAGTGCGGCCCAGGTGCCGACGGCGAGCGCGAGGAGGCTCGCGGTGACCGCCGTGACCAGGCTGGTGGTCAGGGCCTGGAGCGACTCGCCACGCACGGCCGCCGTGTAGTGCTCGATGGTCGGCCCGGAGGGGAACGCCCCGGACCAGTTGGTCGAGAGCGACGCCGCGACGACGACGAGGAGCGGCAACGCGAAGAGCGGCAGGAAGAGGGCGAAGAAGAGGGCCCAGGTGGCCCATTTGCCCGTACGACTATGCACCAGCACGGCGGCTCACCACCTGGTAGATCCCGTAGAGCCCCACGGAGATCGCGATGTTGACGACGGCGACCACGCAGGCTGCCGCGTAGTCGGATTCGAGAATCGCCTTGCTGTAGACGAGCATCGGGAGCGTCGTGACGCCCTTGGCGCCGGTGAAGAGCACGATGCCGAACTCGTTGAGGCACATGACGAGGACGAGGCTGCCGCCGGCGGCCAGAGCCGGGAAGGCCTCGGGCAGGATCACCTGCCGGACGATCCGGGCCGGCCGTGCGCCCAGCGAGGAGGCGACCTCCAGCTGCGCCGAGTCCAGCTGCGAGAACGCGGCGAGCAGCGGCCGCATCACGAACGGCGTGAAGTAGGTGATCTCCGCGAGGAGTACGCCCCAGGGCGTCGTCAGGAAGTGGAACGGACCGCTCTCCGCGCCGGTGAGGTCCGTCCACACTCCGTTCGCCATACCGACCGTGCCGTAGATGAACAGCAGCGCGAGCGTGATGAGGAAGGAGGGGAAGGAGAGGAAGACGTCGATGAACTTCGCGACCGCCTTCCCGCCGGGGAAAGGCACGAACGCGATGATCAGCGCGAGCGTGAACCCGAGGACGAGACACCCGACGGTCGATCCGACCGCCAGCCACACGGTGGTGGTGAGCGCCTCGCGAAAGGCCTCGGACGCGAAGACGTCGGCGTAGGCGCCGGGGGCGAGGGACTCCTGGACGACGAGGCCGAGGGGGTAGAGGAACACCAGCCCGAGGACGGCGACGGGCGGCAGGGCCCACAGCAGTGTTGTGGGGATACGTTCCTTCCCCAGAGCTCCGCCTGGGAGGTGCCCCCGGGCGGAACGGGTGGGCACAACCTCCGGTGCCGGGCGCCGTTCCACGAGGCGTTCACCGGGACTAGCCATCGGTCACCCCTGCGGCCAGCAGCACCGCGTCCTCGGGTGCGAAGTGCACCGTCACTTCCTCGCCCAGGGCCGGAGGCAGCCGCAGCTCCCGCAGGTCCGCCTTGACGCGGTGCCCGTCGACGTCGACGTACAGCCGGTGCGTCGCGCCCCGCCACTGCACCTCGGCGATGCGCCCGCGCAGCGCGTTGGGCCCGTCCCCGAGCCCGACGAGGTGCGGCCGTACACAGAGCGTGGCCCGCGCGCCCGGGACCACGTCGGTGGTGGGGACCTTCAGCTCCTGGCCGGCGAAGGTCACGACGTCCGAGCCGACCGTCACCGGCAGCAGATTCGCGTTGCCGACGAACGACGCCGTGAACTCCGTACGCGGCTTGCGGTACAGGTCCTGCGGCGTGCCGCAGTCCTGGAGCCGGGCCTTGTCCATGACGGCGATCCGGTCGGCGAGGGTGAGCGCCTCGACCTGGTCGTGGGTGACGTACAGGATCGAGACGTCCGGCAACTCCCGGTGCAGCCGTGCCAGTTCGGCCAGCATCCCGGAGCGCAGCTGCGCGTCGAGCGCGGAGAGCGGCTCGTCGAGGAGCAGGACGTCGGGCCGGATCGCGAGCGCGCGGGCGATCGCGACGCGCTGCTGCTGCCCGCCGGACAGCTCCCGCGGATACCGCTTGGCGTACGCCGCCATGCCGGTCATCTCCAGCGCTTCGGCGACCCGCCCCGGGACCTCGCTCTTCGGCGTCTTCTTCGTGCCCTGCGCCTTCAGTCCGAAGGCGACGTTGTCCTCGACGCGCATGTGCGGGAACAGGGCGTACTGCTGGACCACCATGCCGATGCCGCGCCGGTGCGGGGGCAGATCGGTGACGTCCTGGTCTCCGATGAACACCCGTCCGGAGAAGGGCCGTACGAAGCCGGCGACGGCGCGCAGCGCGGTGGTCTTGCCCGAGCCGGAGGGGCCGAGGAGTGCCATGACCTCGCCGGGTTCGACGGTCAGGTCGAGCGCGTCCAGGACCGTGCTGCCGCTGTACGCGACGGATATCCGGTCGAACCGGATGCCACTGCGGCTCATATGTCCTCCTCCACGAGGAGGAGGCCGGGCAGTTCGGCGACCGAACCGAGGACGTGCGTGGCGCCGTTGGCCGTCAGCTGGGTCCTGTCGTGGGCGCCGGTCAGCACACCCGCCACGACGCGCGCCCCGGAGCGTACGCCGCTGAGCATGTCGTACGAGGTGTCGCCGGCGACCGCGATCTGCTGTACGCCGTCGACCGCGCCCGTGCGGAGGAAGGCGGCGAGCACCATGTCGGGGAACGGGCGGCCGCGGCCACCCGCGTCGGCGGGGCAGAGGGTGAGGTCGGCCAGGCCCTGCCAGCCCAGTGCGTCGAGGATCGCGTCCTGGGTGACGCGGGCGAAGCCGGTGGTGAGGACGACGGTGCGCCCCTGGGCCTTCAGCTCCTCGATGGCGGCGCGGGCGCCGGGGATCTCGGCGATGTGTCCGCTGTCGACGAGTTCGCCGTATGCCTCCTCGAAGGCCTTGTTGGCCGCCTGGGCCTTGGCCTCGTCGCCGAAGAGTTGGCGGAAGACGGAGATCTTGGACTCGCCCATGGTGGCGCGTACGTAGTCCAGCTTCTCGGCGTGGTCGGGGGTGCCGGGCTCGACGCCGAGGCGCAGCGCGGCGGCGGAGAAGGCCTGCTCGACGAGGCCGCCGTCGGCGACGGTGGTGCCGGCCATGTCGAGGACGACGAGGTTGAGGTTCTGCGTGTTCGTGGTCTCGGTGTTCGTGGTCTCGGCGTTCGTGGTCACGGTCTCCGCGCTCCCGGTCTTCGCGTTCTCGGTCTTCGCGTTCTCGGCGTTCTTCGGGGTCTTCGCGTTCTCGATGTTCGTGGTCATGTGGTGGTTCACCAGCCCAGTTCGTCGGCGGTTGTCTCGGCGATGGCGGGCGAGCACGTCATTCCGCGCCCGCCCGGTCCTGTCACCAGCCACACGCCGTCGCGCACCTGCTGGCGGTGAACGACACGGGAGGTGTCGGTGCACTGCGCGTACACCCCGGCCCAGCGGCGGCGGATCTTCGGCAGCGGCCGGCCGAGGAAGCCCTCGATGACCTGCGCGAGGTGCTCGTAGGGGTCTTCGAGGGTGTCGAAGGCGAAGGGGTGCTCGTACTCGTGGGTGTCGCCGATGGTCAGTCCGCCGTCGCGGCGCTGCACCATCAGCAGCTGCATCTTGTGCGCGGCGGCCGCGGGCTGCTGCGCCTGGCCGGCGTTGAGGGCGTCCAGCGCCTCGGACGCGTACGCCGGGTAGTAGCGGAAGGAGTCGGCGTCGGCGACGGAGGACGTGAGCGTTTCGCCGAGCGGGTCGGTCTGCGCCATCTGGAGGCGTACGCGACGTACGGGGATGTCACCGGCGACCCCGCGGACGAGTCCGCCGAGCCAGGCGCCGGTGCACAGGATGACGGCGTCGCCGCTGTGCACGTCGCCGTGGTCGTCGCGGACCGCGTTCCGGCCGATGACCTCGCGGACCTCGCGCCCGGGGAGGAAGGTGTACCGGCCCGAGGCGAGGAGCACCCGGCGCAGCGCGAGCTGGGCGGTGCGGGGTTCGACGGCCGCGTCCCGCTCGCAGTGGAGGGCCGCCACGAACTCACCGCGCAGGGCCGGGTTGATGGCACGCGCTTCGTCCGCGGTGACCAGCTTGTAGCCACGGGCGGCGGCGTCGGGCCGGGCCACGGCCGCCTCGGCGACCGCCAGCTCCAGGTCGTTCCGTACGGGAGTCAGCGAGCCGACGGCCCGGAAGCCGAGCTCGGGGACCCGGGCTCCGATGCCCTCCCACAGCTCACGCGCCCGGAGCGCGGTCTCCAGCTCCTCGCCGCCGGCGCGGCCGCTGACCCAGATCTGGCCGAAGTTGCGGAGGCTCGCCCCGCGGGCCTCGGCCTCCCGCTCGATCTGTACGACCTCGTGGCCGCGTTCCACTGCTTGCCAGGCGTGCATGGTTCCCACCACGCCGGCTCCTACGACGATGACTCGCATGACGGCAACGGTCCTCGCGGTGGGTGACCCATCGGGGGCCGGTCGGCAACAGGACGGTGAACGGGCCATCAAGGTTGGCCTAGACCCGTTATCTATCCGTTATCAAGCTCGCTGTCGGACCGTCCGTCGGCCGCGATGGGTTCCGGAGGTGGTCGGTCAGCCGCCGAGGTGCGCCGAACTGCATCCCCCGGGGGACAACCCCCGAACCCCCGGCAGGAAGGCCCACCCAAACCGACCCTCGGACTCAGGTACCCAAGTGCGCCGAACTGCATCCCCCCGGGGGACAACCCCCGAACCCCCGGCAGGAAGGCCCACCCAAACCGACCCTCGGACTCAGGTACCCAAGTGCGCCGAGAAGCTGAAGCGGTCGCCTCGGTAGAGGGTGCGTACGCGCTCCAGGGGCCGCTTTGCCGTATCCCGCGAGACGCGGTGGATCAGCAGCATGGGGAGAGCCGGCGGAGTGCCGATGAGGAGTGCTTCCCGGGGGGTCGCCAGCACCGTCTCGATCCGCTCGTCCGCGTCGCCGAACTCGATCCCGAGCCGGTCGCGGAGGTAGGCGTAGAAGGACGAGTCGGGGTTGAAGTCGGTGTCCAGCCGGGGCACGCGAGCGACGGAGACGTACGTGCTCTCCAGGCCGACCCGCTCGTCGTCGGCGAGCAGCAGACGCTCCATGTGCCAGACGGGCTCGCCGCGCTCCAGTCCGGTCTCGTCGGCGAGAACCGGCGGGCACGGGAAACGGTCGAGGGAGATGAGGTTACGGCCGGGCGTACGGCCCTGACGCCGTACGCCTTCGGTGTAGCTCGCGAGGGAGAGCGGCTGCTCCAGCTTGGGGCCCGCGACCACGGTGCCCCGCCCCTGGCGGCGCAGCCGGCCCTCCAGCAGCAGTTCGCGCAGCGCCTGGCGCACGGTTTCGCGGGAGACCTCGTACCGTACGGCGAGATCGCGTTCGGTGGGCAGCAATCCCCCTTCGCCCAACTCGTCCAGCAGAGCGGCCACTTGGGCCTTCACTGCGTAGTACTTGGGGATACGGCCGTGCTCGGGGATGCCGGAGCGCACGGGTGCACCGGGCGCCTGGTCGTTCGGGTAGTCCACGCCGGGATGGTCGCAGATGCTGGTGAACGGCTCGGTGGGCGGCCCGGCGGGGGTGGCTCCGTGAGCGGCTCGGTGACCGCTCGGTGGCCGACGTGGCGGCGGCTCCGGACTGCACCCGCGCGTGGTGGCGGGGCGGCGGGGCACTGCGTCGGTCAGTACGTCAGTGGGCAAGTGCGTCAGTGGGCCAGTGAGCCAGTGAGCCGGCTCGTCAGTGGCGGCCGGAGCGGAGCCGGCGGGCCCCGGCGCGAAGGGCCACGGCTCCGGCGAGGAGCGCGCCGACGGCGGCGGCGAGCCCGATCGCGTACCGGTGGGCGGTGCCGGTCGCGGCGAGCTCATGGGCGCGGGGCGGGGCCGTCCCGTACATCCCGGGCTCCTTGCCGGGTTGCCGCTCGGCAGCGTCGCCGGATCCGGTGGGCTCGGCGGCCAGCAGGCTGAAGCGGTAGTCGTTGGACTCCCCCACCCAGTCGCCGTCGGCGCCGCGGCGCTGGACGACGGCCGCGTTGGCGACGACGGAGTCGGCGCCGGCGCCGGCCGGGAAGGCGAGACGTACCCGGACCTTGACGGTGCCGCGGGCGGGCAGGGCGAAGCCCGCGAAACCGCTCGGCTCGGCCCCCAGCGCACCGACGGCCTCCCCCTGGTCGGTCCGCTCGAAGGTGACGGAACGCCAGATTCCCGGGGATTCGTCGAAGTACTCCATCCGGATCCGGTCGGGGGTGAGCGCCTGGTCCCGGCCTGCGAGCACCACCACGGGATGGATGTTCTCGCAGGCCCCGGCGGTGGTGTTGGTCAGCTCGATGGAGAACTCGCCGGCGACCGATCCGGCCTGGTACGCGGCCGGGCCCGCCAGGATCCGGGTGGCGACCGGGAAGGCGGGGGCATGTACGTCACCGCAGGCAGGCTGTTGGTCGACGGGCGCGCCGCCGGGTTCGGGTGATGCGCCGGCGGATCGCGGGGCGGCCGGCTCGAGCGGCATCGGCTCCGCGGCGTGCGCGGAGGCCGGACCCGCGAGGACGGCCGGCGCGATGGCGGCCGTGGCGGCTCCGGCGGCGAGGGCGGTGCGCAGTCGCATGGGGGACCTCTGCTGATCGCGGGCGAGGGCGGTCGTCGCCCCCGACGCTGCCATGCGGCGGGCCGCCGCCCCGGTACACACGCCTTCGGGCAGCCGAACAATCACACAAATACGCTCTATCGGCCGAGTTGGCCGCCATCCATGCGGCCGAAGAGGGGGGCGAGGACGAGCTGCGCGGCGCCCTCGGCGACCGGGTACGCGCCGGCGTCGGCCAGCGCGACGGGCACGGCGTCGTCGCCGATCGCGGCGCGGACGCCACGTACGAACGTCTCCCCGGCAGCGGCGACCGTCCGCCCGCCGAGCAGGACCTGGTCGATGTCGAGCAGCCGGACGAGATTGGCGGCGCCGGTGCCGAGCACGCGCGCGGCCTCGCCGAGGTCCCCGCGGGCGGCGGCGGCGAGGCACAGCGCCTCGATGCAGCCGCGGTTGCCGCAGCCGCAGGCGGGCCCGTCGAGCTGGATGACCTGGTGCCCGAACTCCCCCGCGCCCGTGCGGGCACCCCGGTGGAGCACCCCGCCGAGCACGAGCCCGGCACCCAGGCCCGTACCCAGATGGAGATACGCGAACGACTCCCCGGATCCGGTACTGGCATCGGAACCGGGCAGGGCGGGACCGGCGGGGGCGGGACCGAGGCCGGAACCGGAACCGGGGTCGCGGCCGAGGTCGGAACCCGGGTCGCGGCCGAGGTCGGAATCAGGGGCGAGGTCGAGCTCGACGTCGAGGTCGGAACCGGAGCCAGGACCGGAACCGGGACCTTCGCCGGAGACGGAGCTTTCAGGCACCCCGCGCAGTGCCAGCCCGAGCGCGGCGGCATTGGTGTCCTTGTCGAGCACAACCGGCAGCCCGATCCGCTCCGTGAGCTCCTCCCGGAGCGGCACGCCCTCCCATCCCGGCGCCCCGGTCACCCGCCCCAGCACGCCGGTCCAATGATCCAACGGCCCTGGCATCCCGACGCCGACACCGAGCACCCGTTCCACCCGACCGGATCCCTGTGACAGCAGAGCGGTCACCTCGTCCGCCGCCGTCGCGAGGACGTCCGGGACCGGACCACCCAGGTCAAGCGCGCGGGTACGGGACGCGACGACCGTGCCGGCGAGGTCGACGAGAACCGCGGTCAGCTCGTCACGGTCGAGGTGCAGGCCGACGGCGTGCGCCGCGGAGGGGACCAGACGCAGAACCGTACGCGGCTTGCCGCCGGTCGAGGCGCGGCGGCCCGCCTCCGTGGCCAGCCCCTCCGCACGCAGCCGCGCCGTGATCTTGCTGACGGCCTGGGGCGTGAGCCCCGTACGCTCGGCGATCTCCAGCCGGCTGATCCCCGCCTCGGCCGCACCGCCCACACCGGCGTGGCCGCCCGCTGCAGCCGCGCCGCCAGGACCGCCCGTGGCGCCGGGACCGCCCGCGCCGCCAGGACCAGCCGCGCCGCCAGGACCAGCCGTGGCGCCGGGACCGCCCGCCGTCCGCAGCAGATCCAGCACCAGCGCCGCGTTGTGGCTGCGCAGCACCGGCAGATTCGCACCCGCGTTACTCCTCTTCACCCCGCCATTCTCCGCCGCGCTTGCGCTTTGGCAACACCGTTGCTTAAGTGGACGCATGACTGGCACTGGCACCGGCTCCCCCTTCCGCGTCGGACTCGTCGGCTACGGCCTCGCGGGCTCGGTTTTCCATGCCCCGCTCATCGCCGCCACCGAGGGCCTCACCCTCGACACGATCGTGACGTCGAACGAGGAGCGCCGGGAGCAGGCCCGCGCCGAGCACCCCGGCGTGCGTTTCGCGGCCACGCCCGAGGAACTGTGGGAGCGTGCCGACGAGCTCGATCTCGTCGTGATCGCCTCGCCGAACAAGACCCACGTCCCGGTCGCCACCGCCGCCCTCCAGGCCGGTCTCCCCGTCGTCGTGGACAAGCCGGTCGCCGGAACCGCCGCCGCCGCGCGCGAGCTCGCCGCCCTCGCCGAGAAGCGCGGCCTGCTCCTCTCCGTCTTCCAGAACCGCCGCTGGGACAACGACTTCCTCACCCTCCGCGGGCTCCTCGCGGACGGTGAACTGGGCGACGTCCAGCGCTTCGAGTCCCGGTTCGAGCGCTGGCGCCCCCAGCTCAAGGGCGGCTGGCGCGAGTCCGGCGCCCCGGAGGAGATCGGCGGTCTCCTCTACGACCTGGGCAGCCACGTCGTCGACCAGGCCCTGGTCCTCTTCGGCCCGGCGGTCCGCGTGTACGCGGAGTCCGACGTACGCCGCCCCGGCGCCGAGACCGACGACGACACCTTCATCGCCATCACCCATGCCGGCGGCGTGCGCTCGCATCTGTACATGAGCGCCACCACCGCCCAGCTCGGCCCGCGCTTCCGGGTCCTCGGCTCGTCCGCCGGCTACGTGAAGTACGGCCTCGACCCACAGGAGGCAGCCCTGCGCGACGGCAACCGCCCGTCTCCCGGACAGCCGTGGGGCGTGGAGCCGGAGTCGCTGTGGGGCCGCGTCGGCTCGGGGGAGTCGCCGCTGACCGGCGGCGGGCGCCCGCTGAGGACCCTGCCCGGCGACTACCCGGCGTACTACGCGGGCATCGCCGCCGCCCTGCGCGACGGCACCCCGCCGCCGGTCACCGCCCACGAGGCCGCCGACGCCCTCGACGTCCTTGAGGCGGCCCGCCGCTCCGCCCGCGAGGGCATCGCCGTGGAGCTCGGCGCATGAGCGGCACCGTCGGCATCGCCGCACTCGAAGCCCAGGAGCGGCAGTTGACGCTGCGCCAGTTCACCTACGACGACGCCTGGACGCTCGGCTCGATGCTCGTCGAGCTCGCGCGCGAGCGGCACGCGCCGGTCGCGATCGACATCCGGCGCGGCCCGCAGCAGCTCTTCCACTGCGCGCTGCCCGGCTCGTCGGCGGACAACGACGCGTGGATCGACCGCAAGCGGCGGGTCGTCGAACGCTACGGCGAGAGCTCCCTCCTCGTCGGCAGCCGCTTCCGCGCCAAGGGCACGACGTTCGAGGAGTCGTCCCGCCTGGACCCCGACCGGTACGCGGCGCACGGCGGCTCGTTCCCGATCCGCGTCCAAGGCGCGGGCGTCGTCGGCACAGTCACGGTCTCCGGCCTCCCCCAGGCCGAGGACCACGCGATGGTGGTGGAGGCGCTGGAGCGCCTCATCTCCACCTGAGCCCGCGGAGGGGGTGAATCCCCCGCACCCCCTCCGCGGCCCCTTCGTCCACGGCGCCCACCGAGGTCCTTTCTCCGCGCCTGCCGAGGCCCTTCTCCCCGTCGCCTGCCATAGCCCTGCTTCGCATCGCACGCCAAGGCTCTTCTCCGCGTCGCCTGCCAAAGCCCGGCTCCGCATCGCCCGTCGAGGCTGCGTACATACGGGAGATATCAGCATTCAGGTGGTTTCGCCGACCATCTCCCTTCAGTTCCCGGTCATTCTCCGATTTCCCTCACACGATGAGCGCAGGAATCCCGACGCGCGGTTGCCTCGCGACCGCGAAAACTCGAGATGAGGACCTGCGTTGACGTCCAGAACGAGAGCTCGGCGAGTTCTGCCACTCCTGCTGGTCACGCTCGCACTGAGCTTGGGCCTGCCACAGGCGACGGCCGGTACCCCGGCGGAGAGCGGCACTGCGGCGGAGAGCGGCACCCCGGCGGAGGGCGGGCAGTCCGCCGTGGTGGCGACGGACGAGATCCGGGTACCCGCGGCGAGAGTCGCCACCCCGAGCGGTAACGCCCAGCCTGTGAAGTGGACCCCGGTACTGGCGCCGCGGCTCACGGCGACCGCCGAGGAACTCGCCGCGTCCCGGTCGATGAAGCCGCCGAAGCGCCCGGCAGTCCCCGTTCAGCCGCCCGGTGCCCTTGCGCCGCCCCCGCTCCAGAGCAACTTCGAGGGACTGGGCCAAAGCCCGTCCGGCGCCCGCCCACCGGACACCCACGGCGCCGTTGGACCCAACCACTTCGTGGAGGTCACGAACGGCCGTGGGCTCGGCATGTTCCGGAAATCGGACGGTGTGCTCGTGAAGAACGTGACGTTCGCCAGCTTCTTCGGCTACACGGCACAGATGATCTTCGATCCGCGAGTCGTCTACGACAAGAAGTGGAACCGATGGGTCGTCGTCGCCGAGGCGTTCCAGGAGAGCGCCACGATCCAGAACGTCTTCCTCGCGGTGTCCACGACCTCCGACCCCACAGGCTCCTTCTACATCTACAAGTTCGACGTGCCGGAGCCGTCGGGTGATTTCTTCGACTTCCCACAGCTCGGCATGGACCAGGACGCCGTGATCATCACGGCCAACATCTTCGCCGGGAACACCTACGTCCGTTCACGGGTGCTGGGCATCGCCAAGTCGGACATGTACAACGGGCGCGCTCTGTCCATGCTCTACCAAAGCCTCGGCACGGTTGGCAGCATCGCGCCTCCGATCGTGGAGGACAACAACGCGAACGCGTATCTCGTGGTGGCCGGCGTCGGCTCACCCACCGCACTGAGACTGTTCCGCGCGAGCGGCCTCGGCCGGAGCAACGCGAGCATCGCCGCAGCGGTCAACGTGCCGGTGCCTGCGTTCTCGCTACCGCCGGACGCCCGCCAGCCCGGAGTCACCGACCGGCTCGACTCCCTGGACGCCCGCTTCCAGAACGCCAGTACGCAGATCGGCAACCGGCTCCTCAACGTCCACACCATCAACGTGGGCGGCTTCCCGACGCCGCGGTGGTACCAGATCAACACCAGCACCAACACGGTGGCTTCCACGGAGCGGGGCATCCTCCGCGAAGCCGTCGACTCCGACGACTTCAACCCGGCGGTTGCCGGTTCGCCCGTCGGCGGCACCGCCTCGAACCCCATCGGCCGGATGTTCTTCACCTGGTCCTCGACCGATGCTGTCGGCTCGGGCCTCCACCATGCCAGGGTGAAAGGCAGCGGTCGGCTGGCCACCGACCCCGTCGACGTCACCGGGGGCTCGACCCTCACCACGGCGACGGTTCCGTACAACCCGTCGGCCGACACCGTTGAGCGGTGGGGCGACTACTCCGCGGTCTCGATCGACCCGGTGACGGGCGGCACCTGCGCCATCGGCCAGCGCGCCTGGATCGTGAACGAGCGACACGTCAACACGACTCAATGGGGCTCGCGATTCGGCAGGCTCGGCTTCTGCTGACCGGACACGCGGCGGCGGGGTGGCGGGGTGTGGGTGGCGAGCTGGCGGGCTGGCGGGCTGGCGGGCTGGCGGGCTGGTGGGCTGGTGGGCTGGTGGGCTGGTCAGGAACGAACCAGCCCCGCCCTGCCCCGCCCCCGCTCCGAAGGAGTGAGCGCCATGCCGGAGAGTCCCAGCCGCCTTCACCGTCCCCGCCGCCTTGGCCGTCCCGCCCCATGGGGAATGCCCGTACGGCGGTACCGTCTGCACGCCGCGGCACCGCTGGTCGTGCTGGTCGCACTCACCACCGGATGCGGGACCTCACCCGACGTGCAGTCCAGCAGTTCCCCGACACTGCGGCCGTCCGGGGTGAGGGGTGTGGTCGTCCTGTATCCGGTCTGCCCGATCGAGAGCAGCCCGACCGGGAGCAGCCCGGCAGGGGGTCGTGAGGACCCCTGCCGTGCGGTGCCGACCGAGGCGACCGTGCGAGTACGCGACACCGCGGACGCCCTCGTGGCCACCGCGCGTGCCGGTCACGACGGCCGGTTCCGGGCATTGCTGCGGCCCGGCGAGTACGTCCTGGAGGCCACGGCCCCCAGGAGCACCGGCTGTCACCCCATCGGCGTGACCGTCTCGCCCGGCACGTACACGGACGTGACCGTCCGCTGCGACACGGGCATCCGCTGAGGGCGCAGAGCCGCAACGCCTCGTCGGCCCCCGCGCGGGGCCGGGCCAGGCCGGAGGCACCGGCCCAGGACCACCTGGCCGGGCCCCGGGCCGGGACCACCGGCCCAGGACCACCAGGCCGGACCCAGGCCAGGGCCACCGGGCCGGGGCCTCCGGGAGGTGTTACGCGTCCTTCAGCTCCTGCCGCTGCCGGCCGAGCCCCTCGATCTCCAGCTCGACGACGTCTCCGGACCGCAGGAACGGCTTGGGCTCGGGCTGCCCCAGCGCCACACCCGCCGGCGTACCGGTGTTGATGACATCGCCCGGGTACAGGGTCATGAACTGGCTCACGTACCGCACCACTTCGGCCACCGGGAAGATCTGGTCCGCGGTGGAGCCGTTCTGCTTCAGCTCACCGTTGACCCAGAGCTTGAGCGACAGCGACTGCGGGTCGGGCACCTCGTCCCGCGTCACCAGCCAGGGGCCCAGCGGGTTGAACGTCTCGCAGTTCTTGCCCTTGTCCCATGTGCCGCCGCGCTCTATCTGGAACTCCCGCTCCGAGACGTCGTGCGCCACCGCGTACCCCGCGACATGCGCGAGAGCCTCCTCATGGGACTCCAGGTAGCGCGCGGTACGTCCGATGACCACCGCGAGCTCTACCTCCCAGTCCGTCTTCTCGCTCCTGCGCGGTACGAGCACGGTGTCGTTCGGTCCGACGACCGTGTCCGCGGCCTTGAAGAAGACGACGGGCTCGGCGGGCGTCGCCGCACCGGTCTCCGCCGCGTGGTCGTGGTAGTTCAGCCCGATGCACACGACCTTGCCGATACGGGCCAGCGGCGGGCCTATGCGCAGCCCGGTCGCGTCGAGCACGGGCAGCTCACCGGCCTCGGCCGCCTCCCGGATCCGGCCGAGCGCGGCATCGTCGGCGAGCAGCTCGCCGTCGATGTCCGCCACCAGCCCGGACAGGTCC
The DNA here is from genome assembly GCF_055585225.1 of Streptomyces sp. NPDC053673. NCBI lineage: Bacteria > Bacillati > Actinomycetota > Actinomycetes > Kitasatosporales > Streptomycetaceae > Streptomyces > Streptomyces sp. NPDC053673. The sequence continues at coordinate 72,240 of NZ_JBVJKN010000014.1, forward strand.
CGCAGTGTCGTCTCGTCCTGGTCGAGCAGCGCCGGACGTTCAGAACCCGCCGTACCGACACGCAGCAGCTTCATGTTTCTTCTCCCTGTGGTCGAGGTGGCCCCGGCTGAGGGTCCCCCGCCGTAAGGCAGGGGCACTGTGCGGCTCATTGGAGGATTGGTCGATCCTCCAAGAGATCAGACCAGCCTGCAAGACCCCGTTCACAACCTGGACCGTTACCCAGCGGTAGCCAGGGCGCCGGCCACCGGAGTGTCCCGGTAGAGGAACACCCTCTCCACCGCGCTCCAGGTGGTGCTGGTGACGACATAGAGCGCGGCGGCGAGCGGCACGACCGCGACGGTGACGAGCGTGGCGAACGAGAGCAGCGGCATCACCTTCGTCATGGCCCCCATCCCCGGCAGCTGCTGCCCCTGATCCAGCGGACCGGCGGCCGCCAGCTGACGCTTGGTGCGGACGTAGTTGAACGTGGCCACGGCGGCGACGATCCCGAACAGCGCGACGTACACCAGCCCGGCCGGCCCGAACATCCCACCGCCCCCGAGCGCGTCCGCCCACCTGCCCCCGAGCGGGGCGGCGAGCAGGCTGTGCCCGAGCAGCCCGTTCGCCTCGCCACCGATCTCCGAACTGGAGAACAGGTGGTACATGAGGAAGAACGCCGGCAGCTGCAGCAGGCTGGGCAGACAGCCCGACAGCGGCGAGACCTTCTCCCTGGCATGCAGCTCCAGAACCGCCTTCTGCAACCGCTCCGGGTCCTTGCCGTGCTTCCTGCGCAGCTCGGCGACCTGCGGCGCGAGCCGGGTGCGGGCCTTCTGCCCGCGCGCGGCCGCACGCGAGAGGGGAAGGACGGCGAGCCGTACCAGCGCGGTGAACAGGATGATCGCCGCGGCGGTGGCGGAGCCGTGGAAGAGCGGCTGGACCACATCGGCGAGCCGCTCGACCAGCGAAGCGAAAACGGAATTGAAAGAGGCGAAAGTGGACATGGAGGCCCTCCGGGTCTCGTCGTGCCGGAAACAAACAGGCATGTCGGCATGACGACCCGCGAAGGGGTACCGGAAAGTACGCGGCTGGGCAGATGCGCGGATGCCCGGATGAGCAGATGCGCGGATGAAGTGAGGGTGCCCCTACGCGGCCGTCGTGCAGGGACGGCCCGGGGCTCGAGGCCTGGTGCGGCCCGATGCGTCGGGATCGCGCTGCGGCAGGAAAGCCGTACGCCGCTCGCGGTCACGTATCGCGGTCCGTATTCGCGTGCGCGGAACGCGCGGAACGGACCGCGAGAGGACCAGTGCACAGGCGATGAGCGCGGCGCCCGCCGCAGCGGTGGCGGCAAGCGCGACGGCGACGGAGAGTCCGATGCCTTCGGCCACGAAGACTTCGACGAGAACGAAGAGCAGCAAAGCGATCGGCCGCAGAGCACGCAGCACCTGTCCGGTCACGAGCGCCTCCTCTCTCTGCCCTCTACGTCTTCTTCGCACAGAACTCTCTGCTCTGTGCTCACTGCTCAACTGGCCTCTGGCCTCTGCTCGGTGCGTTTCCTCGTACGGAGCGGCCCCGTACGGGCGATACGAACCTTCATTCGTTATACACGAGCAAAATCCGCTCCGGGTTCCCTGTGGACAACCCGCACTGTGCGCTCACACCCGCTCCCCGTCGAGCGGCTCCAGGAGTCGGCGCGGCTTGAGCAGCGCACGGCTGACCGGGTCCGCGGGGTCCTGATCGAGGCCGGGCCCCGGGCGCATCTCGATGTCGGTGGGCGGCACCCCGACCCCACAGGCAGGGCATTCGCCGTAGGCACCCAGTTCCGTACCGCACGCCGCATGGCGGAAGATGCGCATCTGCCGCGCGCCCGGAAGGCCCTGGCCCCACACCCCGAGCGATCGGACGGTCGGCCACAGAGCCAGCCCGTGCTCGGTGAGAACGTACTCGTCGCGCGGCGGGGACTCCTGGTAGCGGCGCTTCTCCAGCACTCCGGCACGGGTGAGCGCCTGCAGCCGCCCGGCCAGCACGGCGCGCGGGGCGCCGAGGTGGATCAGGAAGTCGTTGTAACGGCGCACGCCGTAGAACGCGTCGCGCACGACGAGGAGCGTCCACCGTTCGCCGATGATCTCCAGCGCACGGGCGAGGGAGCACTGCTGCGCCGCGTAGTCCTTACCGAGAGCCATGACCTCAGCGTAACCGCTACAGGTTCAATGAACGAACCAAGCGTGTTATGGTCGGATCAGGCGATAGGTTCATTCAACGAACCTTCCTGGGTCCGCCGAACCGAACCGGATCCCGGCCACGCCCTGCAAGCCGCCCGATTCCACTTGGGGAGCACATGGCACACCCGGCACGGCCCACATGCACCGCGCGGCCCCGGTCCACCGAGCAGTGGCCCGCAGAGCCGCAGCCCAACGGGCAGCGGTCCGCGGAGCCCCCGTCCGCAGCGCGGCACGGAACCGGAGAAACCCACCCGGACACCGGCCACCGCCCCGGCGCCGGTGCCCACCCCAGTCCCCGCCCAGGTGCGACGCTCGCCGTCACCAGCGCCGCGACGGCCGTCGCGCTCATGAACTACACCGCGCCGATGCTCACGCTCCCCAGCATGACGGCGGCATTCGGAACCCCACCCTCCGCGCAGGCATGGCTGCTCAACGGCACCCCGCTCGGCCTCGCCGCCCTCCTCCTCGTCGCAGGCAGCCTCGCGGACGACTACGGCCGGCGCCGTGTGTTCGTCGCCGGCACGCTCGCGCTCGGTCTCACGACCGGGCTCGGCGCGTTCGCCGACTCGACCCTGACGTTCACCCTCGCCCGTATCGCCCAGGGCGCCGCGAGCGCGGCGATCCTCGCCAGCAGCCTCGGACTGCTCGTCCACGCCTTCCCGGCCGGTTCCGCGCGGATCAGGGCGACCGGCGTGTGGGGAGCGTTCGTCAGCGCGGGGATCGCGCTCGGGCCTGTGCTGGCCGGCGTCCTCGGCACGCTCGACTGGCGGCTCGTGTACGACGTCCTCGCGGTCGTCGCTCTCGCGACCGGCGCCGCGGCCTTCCGCATCCTGACCGAATCACGCGCACCACGCGGCGGCCGCCCCGATCTGCCCGGCGCGCTGGCCCTCGGCCTGTCGCTGACCGCGCTGCTCACGGCCCTGACCCTGGGCCGCGACGGCTGGCTGCGCGCGCCGGTCGGGCTGCTGACGGCCGCGTCCGTGGTCCTGCTCGCGGTCTTCGTACTGGTCGAGCGCAGGACCACGACCCCGATGATCGACCTCGGGCTGTTCCGGCGCCCGCTCTTCCTTGCCGCTTCGTCAGGCGGGCTGTTCACGGGCCTCGCCGTGATCGGCCTGTTCAGTTACCTCCCGACGCTGCTCCAGCGGGCTGCGGGGATGTCCCCGCTCGGCACCGCATGGCTGTTCCTGCTCTGGTCGGGTACGGCCTTCCTGGTCGCCCTCCAGACGAAGCGACTGGCGGGCCGTATCGCCGCCCGGCACCAACTGGCCCTGGGCTTTGCCCTGTCGGCGGCGGGGGTGCTCGCGATGCTCGGCGCGGTGTCCGGAACGGGCAGCTGGGTATGTCTGCTGCCCGGCCTGGTCGTGGCCGGAGTGGGCAGCGGCCTGCTGAACGCCGCACTCCCCCACCTCGCCGTCGAGTCCGTACCACCGGAACGCGCGGCGATGGGCTCGGGCGCCAACAACACGGCCCGCTACATCGGTTCGGCCGCGGGCGTGGCCCTGATGATCGCCGTCTCCGCGGCCGGTACGAACGCGGCGCTGGTCGTCTCGGCAGCGCTGTCGCTGCTGGGCGCGGCTGCGGTGCTGGCGTTCCGGCCGGGACGCGCGGTGCCAACTGCCCCCCGCTAGTGCCGCGACCGGGCAAAGCTTGCCGGGAGGGGCGCTAGTGGCCGTCGACGATCTGCATGCCCGGCGCGAAGTGCGCAACGGCGGCAGCGAGGCGGCCCTTGTCGAGACGCCAGCCGTTCACGGCTCTGGACGCCAAGAGCAGCTCGACCGGTACGGGCGCGAGCGCCCCGCCCACGGCACGAGCGAGCCGTCCCTGCCCGGGGCCCGGCAGCGGGGGCGCGCCCTCAGGGCGAGCCACGCCGATCCACGGGATGGTCGTATGGGGCACGTGCTGCTGCCAGAGGACCACGGCCGTGATGTCCTCCCAGGGCACATGGACGGTGGTGGCCCGGTAACGGAGGGGGCTTCCGCCGAGTAGCACGCCCGACTCGTCGACGCGGAAAGCCACTTTCCGGGTCAGCGCCCCCGCGGCCATGAGCAACCCTCCGCCGCCGAACAGGACCAAGATCGCGATCCGCTCTCCCCAGGAGAATCCGACCCCCGGTATCAGCAGGCACGCACAGAACAGGACGGAACCACCCAGGACCGCGACGGTCCGACGGTCGAACCCGTACCGCGCCTCGTAGACGGGCGCTTTGCTGCTGGTGCTGCTACTCATGCCTGGATCATGACAACTACCCGCCCCTGCGGGTAGGCATGAACAAGTGACGATCACCGCATGAGGTGAGATGTGCCGACCGGCACGCCGGACCGACGACGGACCGAGGCCGGGACGGTCCACCGGTGACCGCCTGTCGATGCCTAACCGAGCCGCATCAAGGCCTCATCGAGACCTCACCAAAGCTTCATCGAGGCTTGATCGAGGCGAGCTTCCCCCACACCACCAACCGGTACTTGGACGTGTACTCGGGCGTGCAGGTCGTCAACGTCACGTAATAGCCGGGCTCGTTGTACCCGTACCCCGGTTTCACCACACTCCGCGGCACGGCCGCGATCACCCCGCCGTCGCGCGCGGATGTCTGAGGCAGCCCCTTGTCCACTACATAGGTGAAAACCCCTGCCCGCGTCTCGACCACGACCCTGTCCCCGTTCCGCAGCCGGTTGATGTACCGGAACGGCTCGCCGTGCGTATTGCGGTGCCCGGCGACCGCGAAGTTGCCGGGCTGTCCGGGCTGAGCGGTCTGTGGGTAGTGCCCCACGTACCCCTTGTCGAGAACGCCCCGTTTCGCGATGCCCTGCGCGACGGGGGCGACGACTCCGAGCCGGGGGATGCGGAGGACGGCGTAGGCCTGGTCCCAGCGGGGCGTGCTCTGCCGGGCGGCCGCCTGGCCACCTGCTCCGCCACCAGCCCCCTCCCCCGTCCCCGACGCGCTCCCCTCGGCATCGGGCCCCGGATCCGCATCAGCGCCGTCGGCACCGGTCTCAGGGGCCTCCCGGGCGCCCTCCCCCCACTCCCGTTCCAGGGCCTGGACCTGACGCCCGGCACCCTCCTTGGCCTGCCGATTGGTCCACCAGAGCTGATGAACGACGAGGAGCAGCACCACCACACCCAAGGTCACCGTGACCTCGGCTCCGACCCACAGCCCGCGGGCGAGCGTGACCCGGCCGCGCACCGGGTCGAGCACCCGTCCGCCCCGGGTCCGCCGCCCCTGTACGACCACAGGAATCCGCTCGGAACTCCGCTCAGATCTCCGCCCGGATCTCAGCCCAGGCATCCGCTCCCGCACGGCCCGCACGATAAGGGCAGCCCCTCCAAGTCACCAGGCCCCTGCGGAGCCCCGTACAGCAGTACGGTGTGCTGCATGCGCCCCGACACGCCTGCCGACCACACCGCCGAAGCCGAGCGTCTGCTGCGCACAGCGGAGCAGTATCCGGAGGACCGTGAACCACTGCTGCTCCAGGCCGCGGCCCATCTGGAGCTGGCCGGCGACCGCGACCGCGCGACCGGCCTGTACGACCGTCTCCTCTCCGGCGCCCCGGAGAACCCGCATCTGATCAAGGCGCTCCAGGCGGCGAACCTGTGGGAGTACGGCCACGACGCGGAGGCCCGCGCGATCATCGAGGGCATCCGCGCGGCCACCCCGGACGACGCGGCCCCGTGGGAGATCGTCGCCGAGACCCTCGAGGCCCACGACGAGCTCGACGCGGCCCACTCCACGTTCACCACGGCGGTGACCCGGCTCGTCGACCCGGACGACGAGATCCCGTACCCCGCCCAGTCCCTCCTCACCGGCCGCCACCGCGTCCGCCGCCTTCTGGCCCTCCCCCACGACGACTGGGACGTCCTGGCGGACCGCCTCCACACCGCGGCCGTCCCCCTGGACGAGCTCCACGACCCCAAGCGCCTCTGGGCCCTCGGCTCCTCGGACCCCACCGAACTCCGCGCCGAAATCGCCCGCCTCCGCACCGAACTCGGCACCTACCGCGCAGCCCTCTCCCGCCCCTTCCCGGTCGCGGTCCTCCACTGGCCGGCCCCGGAACTCACCGAACTCCTCACCGCGTACCCCTCGCTGGCCGCGGAGTACCCCACCCACGAGACCCACCTCACGGCCATCGAGTCCGCCCTCCGCGACCTCTCCTCCACGGGCACGGGCAACCTGGGCATCGTCACCGGCACGGTCCCGTCCTACGAAGCCTTCGCAGCCTCCGAGTCCGCGTCCCCCGCGGACGCGTCGCTGCTGCCGCAGTACGCGACGACCCTGGCGGCTCGGGGGAAGGCGGTGCCGTGGCCTCCGGCGAAGGGGGCGGGGTGCTGGTGCGGGTCGGGGGTGGCGTACCGGGAGTGTCACGGGGTGGAGCTGGGCTGAGGGCTGGAGGTTCGGCGTCAGCCCGCAGGGCTGACGCCAAGCACACCTTCACGAAATCCACGCCCGGCTGACACATGTAAGTGGCATGCAGTAACGTCGCGTTTGACCTGATGAACTGACGGGCCGCCCCATTCCCCCCACTCAGGCCCAGTCCTGCGTGCGCGAGGAACATCTTCATGCCCTACGCCCCGTCCACCGACTGGCAGTTCGACATTCCAACCCAGGGGAGCAAGCGGCTGCCGCCTGCTGCCCGCTACGTCGAATCGCTGACACACCAGGGATACGGCTTCGAGGCCGCCATCGCGGACCTCATCGACAACTCCATCGACGCCGGCGCGCACAACGTCGTCGTCAGCTTTCTACGTGACGACGACCAGCTCGTCAGCCTTCTTGTCATCGATGACGGTCAGGGAATGGACGATGCATCCCTGGATGTGGCCATGACTGTCGGCGGGCGCGAGGGGTACTCGGACAGCGCCCTCGGCCACTTCGGAGCCGGCCTGAAGGCAGCGTCACTCTCCCATGCGGAGTCGCTGACGGTCATCAGCCGCACGAAGCGCAGCCCGTCCGCAGGCCGACGCTGGCTCACCACGCGCGCCAAGGCCGACTACAGCTGCGACATCGTCAACGCCCGTTACTGCCAGGACCTCGTAGACCGTTACGACGGAGTCATCGGGTGGAACGGCACCATCGTCCGCTGGGACAGCGTCCGGGCCTTCGAGACGATCACCGACGGACAGACCGATCGATTCCTCAACGACGCCATCGAGAGGCTTGAGACCCATCTCGGCCTCTATCTCCACCGGTTCCTCTCACAAGACGGCTTCCACATCGACATCGTCGTAGAGGATGTGCGCACACGGGAGGAGCTAGACCACCGGGGCGTCGAACCCATCGACCCGTTTGGGTATCGCATCCCCGGTCAGGCCGGCTACCCGCGCACGTTCGCGGCCCCCATCGAAGGCATCGGCGAGGTGGAATTCACCGCCCATATCTGGCCGCCCAAGTCACCGCTTGTGTCCTACCGCGGCATCGGTTCGCTCGCCGAACGGCAGGGGTTTTACATCTACCGCAACGACCGTCTCGTACAGGCGGGGGGATGGAACGGCACCCGCAGTGCCGAGCCCCACCACAACCTTGCGCGCATCGCCCTCGATCTGCCCGCCGCTCCGAATGATGTCTTCAGCCTCACGGTGAAGAAGGACGGCGTGAACGTCACCCCAGCCTTCGCCCGCGGCCTGGAGAAGGCCTCTGACAACGAGGGCAACTCATTCACCGCCTACCTATCGGCGGCGCAGACGACATATCGCGAGGCGGCAAGGCGCTCCACGGAGGTCCAGCGCAAGGAGGTTATCCCGCCTGGCAGGGGCGTCGACCCCAAGCTGAAGCGCACTCTGCGTGATGAGCTGCCCCAGCTTGAGGGCGAGGACCCGATCACTTTCCGGTGGGATGCTCTGCCCTCTGGCGTCTTCTTCGACCTCGACCGCGAGGACCACGTCGTGCGGCTCAACAGGGAATACCGCCAAGCCTTCAACGGCGACCGCCGGGCTGGCTCGAACGACGCGCCCGTCCTCAAGGGACTTCTCTATCTGATGCTGGAAAAGAACTTTCGGATGGGCCGATCCAGCGCCCAGCGCGACGACGAGATGGCGCTGTGGAACAGCGTCTTGCTGACCGCCGCCCGCTGCGAACTCACCCGGGCTGACGCAGACCGCTGATCGCTTTGCCTGTCTGATTGCTGAGGACATTCATGACCGACCACCTGCTCAACCTTCACGGCGATGTGCTGGCGGCGATGCGTCGCGGCCCGAAGAACTTTGCCCGGCTCTCCTTCGCACTGTCCGATACAGAAGAACCCTCCGACAGCGACCTCAGCTTGTTCCGCGACCGGCTCATCTCAGGCGACGTCGACCTCAAGGCGCTGTGGCACCGCACGCTTACGGCCTGGGACTTCGCCGAAGCCGCCGAATGGTCTGCGGCTTCACCCCGGACGGACGAACGTCGTGCAGACATTTACGCACAGCTTGGCTTTGACGCTGACCTGCGCAAGGCGCTGGATGTCGCCGTTCCGATCGATAGGGGCCCACGCCAGGTCGTCATCAGCGACACATTCAAGTCCTGGTACTCCAAGGACACAGCATCGGTCCGCCCCTTCTACTGGCCCTCTTATGAGCGCCTCCTCCGCGGTAAAGGCTGGAGCGACGCGGCGGTCGCCGGCCTTGACGAGGCATCCCACAGCGTCGTCGAACGCCTCTCCGACCCCACACGTACCGAGGCGTACGGCGCCCGCGGCCTGGTCGTCGGGTACGTTCAGTCTGGCAAGACCGCGAACTTTACTGGCGTCATTGCTAAGGCAGTCGACGCGGGCTACAGACTGGTCATCGTCCTCGGGGGCACGCTCAACCTGCTGCGCAGTCAGACGCAGCGCCGCCTCGACATGGAACTCATCGGCAGGGAGAACATTCTCCGCGGTGCCGACCCGGACGATCGCGACGCTCTCGTTGGCGTCGACTACCAGGACGACGAGGACTGGCCGCACAAGTTCGTCTCTCACGGCAGCCGCCCGTCGGCACTCGGCGCCTGCGACATCGAACGCCTCACCACGCGCGACGACGACTACCGAGGGTTGATGCAGGGCATCCGTGCGCTCGACATCGAGAAGCTTGACCGGACCCTCCCTCTTTACGACCCCGCGAATCTGCACCATGCGGCAGCACGCGTCATGGTCGTCAAGAAGAACAAATCGGTCCTCACGAACCTCGTCAAGGACCTCAAGAAGATCGGCCCGATCCTCAACGAGATTCCGGCCCTGATCATCGACGACGAATCCGACCAAGCATCCGTCAACACCATCAATCCGAAGAAGTGGGAAGAGGGGAAGGTCACCCGCACGGCAATCAACGGACTGATCTCGGACCTTCTCGGCCTTCTCCCCCGCGCGCAGTACGTCGGCTACACGGCGACGCCCTTCGCCAATGTCTTCGTCGACCCCGACGACTCCAAGGACATCTTCCCGCGCGACTTCCTCATTTCCCTTCCGCGGCCTTCCGGCTACATGGGAGTCCAGGACTTCCATGATCTCGATACGGACACTCCCCTCGACGAGCGTTCTCTCGCCGACTCCCAGGAGAAGGCGCACGTCCGAGGCATCTACGACAGCGAGAATGACCGTCTACTCGAGGCAATGGACGCCTTCGTGCTGGCCGGCGCGCTCAAGCTGTACCGCATCGACAAGGGCATTCCCGAAGGCAAGTTCCGCCACCACACCATGCTCGTCCACGAGTCGGTGAAGATGGTCGATCACGCGGCACTGGCACTCCGTCTTAACTCCATGTGGCACTCGTCCTACGGTAGTTCCGAGGCCCACGCTCGCCTCGCAGCGCTGTTCACCTCCGACTTTCAGCAGGTCTGCGCGGCCCGCGCCAACGGTTTCCCCGTCCCCTCCTCGTACGAAGAACTGCGCCCGCACATCAGCCGCGCGCGCCAGCTGATCAGTGCCGGCGGCAACCCCGTCATCATCGTCAATGGTGACACGGAGCGCGATTACGAGCAGGCTGACCTCGACTTCGACCGCACACCAAACGTCTGGAAGATCCTCGTCGGCGGCACCAAACTCTCACGCGGTTTCACGGTCGAGGGCCTAACGGTCACCTATTACCGGCGTAGGACCCAGCAGGCAGACACCTTGATGCAGATGGGCCGCTGGTTTGGTTTCCGCGATGGCTATCGCGATATGGTCCGGCTCTACATCGGCCGCGCGGAGCCCTATGGAAAGGAGATGACCCTTGACCTGTACGAGGCATTCGAAGCCATCTGCCAGGACGAAGAGGCTTTCCGGTCGCAGCTTGCACAGTACGCGGAGATGATCGACGGCGAGCCCCAGCTGACTCCGTCCAAGGTCCTTCCGCTTGTTTCCCAGCACCTCGCTCTGGTCAGGCCTTCAGCACGAAACAAGATGTACAACTCAGAGCTGGTGGAGATCCGTTCGCCTGGAAGGCCGATCGAGCCTGCTGCCTACCCAGACGGCTCTGCAGCTCTCAAGCGCAACACGGAGCGGTGGCGGCCACTGCTCCATGTCTTCGGAGCCGAGCCCAGGACCCTGACGCTCCCTCCTGACGACAGCAGTCCCCTCACCCGGACCTTCCAGGCCACAACGGCTGCCGTCCCTCACACCGCCCTAGTCAGCGTGCTGAGCCAGCTTGAATGGGAGGGCGACAACCACTTCACGCCGCACCTCAACTACCTATCCCAGCTCGACGGTGCTCTGGCCAAGGTCGACGACTGGCTACTGGTAGCCCCTTTGACAACGGCAAGCCGCCGCGTTGAGGCAAGCATTCTTGGCTCCGCTCCATGCTCGCTCGTACGGCGCAGCCGTCAACTGGGCAAGGTGTCATTCGGCCGCATCTCCGGTCTTGAACACCGTCGGTGGGCCCAGAACTTGATCGACAACGCCCGCGAGGGCGTCGACAGCACGTCACCTGAAGGGCTGGCGATCGGTCCTCGCACCGGGATCCTGCTGATATATCCGGTGATCGAAACCAATACCGACGCCGAGCTCAAGGCAGCCGCCGTCAATGGCGTGGTCGATCCATCGCGCGTGGTCCTGGCGTTCACGGTCATCTCGCCCACAGCAGCGAACGACTCCACGCGCCGCCTGCTGCGCTATCAGGCGAAGCGGTCCGGAAACTAAGGAGCGAACGCCGCCCGGGGCATCCACGACGAGGCTCAGCGCTGCCCCGGCGGTCATCTGGCTCACACGTTCAACTCAACAGACAGGACTTAACTCTTGCTGCCCCTGGACGTCTCAGCTGCTGTCAACATCCACTCACAGGTCCTGTTGGAAGGTGACCCTGAGCTTGCCGCAGTTTACGACCGTCTCTGCAGGCTGGACCCCGCAGGTCAGCGCTTCGCTACTGTGCTCCGAGACACGATCGATCAACTGCTCAACGGCGAAGTAACAGGCAGGTACGACTGGAGGGCGCTCTTCAAGACGGAGAAGACCCACGCCGGCACACTCGTCGAGATCAACCTCCAACGTGAGTTCAGGTTCGACGACGGCCTCGAGATGGACTACCGGATCGCTGGCATCGATGTGGACTGCAAGTACTCCCAGCAGTTCGGCGGCTGGATGATCCCTCCTGAGGCGATGAATCACCTCTGCTTGCTCGTCTGGGCTGACGACTACAAGAGCCGTTGGAGCGCCGGCCTCCTCCGTATACGGGAAGAATGGCTGAATCAAGGAAATAACCGTGACATGAAACTCACGGTCAAAGCAGAGCACCGGAACAAGATCCTCTGGCTTCGACATGAAGCCGAACTTCCAGAGAATGTTCTGCTGCACATGGGCGCCCACGACCGGACCGCTGTCTTCGCTCCTAAGTCCGGCCAAGCGCGCCTGAACGAGCTCTTTCGTCGCGTACAAGGGCGTCGAATTGGCCGCAACGTCGTGCGCACCGTCGCCCAGCAGAAGGATTATATGAAGCGTGTCCGCGGCAATGGCGGTTCACGTTCTGCGCTGCAGGACGAGGGCATCATCATCATGGGCGACTACGAGAGCCACAGGGAGATCGCCCGGAAACTCGGGGTAGCCATCCCCCATGAAGGGGAGTTCGTAAGCGTTCGTCTGATTCAGGCGATGCCTGGCCAGCTGAATCGCCCCAAGGTATCCCTCGACGGCAGAGACTGGACATGCGCAGGCCCCAATGACCCCCATGAACCTGCCCCCACCCTGCCATCCCACACCAAATAGTACTGCGAACGGAATGGTTCGCCGGCTTGAGTTTCATACCGGCACTGGGCCGCAACGAAAGGGGCATCCACTAGGACAGATGCCCCTCACGTGCAGACGTCTGACCGGCAACCCTGCAAAGCTTCCCGGTCAAGGCGCTAGCAGCAAGTTCCCCGACCGCTAGTCCATGAGTATGTCCTGGACCAGTTCACGGTAATCACGAAGGCGACCCATCCTGATCATTGCATTCAGGTGCTCCAACTGGGTCGTCTCACCTCGCTTCGGTCTAAATTCCTCAACCGCTTCTTTCAGCAAGTCGTAAGCAACATGGTAAACGGCATCAATCTCTCCCATGCCCTGCGTAAGAGAACTCAGCCGACTAGGGACCGGCTCCGCCGTAACGGCTACGAGATGCGGAGCCCTACCGCGGCGCGCCCTGATAAGTGAATTAAACTCATGCCGGACGTTCTGCGCCCTGTCCGAGCGCAGCGTCCATTTACAAGAGACTACAGCACGCAGGGTGGGACCATACCGTCCAGGAACTCCAACGACCACGTCCGGGCGAATCACATAGTCTCCGCCGATAACGCTTCTTACGTCAGGATATTTCGCTGCCACTTCTTGCAATTCCCGAATGTGCGAGTACTGGGCGAAATCCCAGATCTCCGCATTCCTTCTGATCGACCACTCAACCTCTGGAAGCCCAGCTTTCAGGGCAGCGTCGAGCTGCCCCTCTACTCCCTCTTCCAGGAGCTTGCCGAGGCTGTCTTCGTCCGCCTCTGGGGCATCGTCGTTAACCGTCTTGGTAATCTGAAGCCGGTCGAATATGTAGCCAGCGATCCAAAGGCTGGCCCTCTGCGAGCCATCGGCAATATTGGGTAGAGTGTCACGATCCAGCGTGTCCACTACCATGCCTCTGCTTTTCTTGGTCGGAAACTTCCATGCGAACAACTCAGGCAGCCAGTCTGGGACGGCGCCCGCCCCTGCGGGTTCAGCACCAGGGTCCCCTGCGGCACCCGTTGACATTGGCATAGAGTTCATCTGCCCCCCTGAGCGCGATTCATCTGACCGCCTCAGGTTACTGGCCTTGATCACGGAGGCATCGTTGGCAGACATGGAGCCACTCCCGCCAGGCTCGTGGGCCTCGTCCGCCGGGCGACGTAGGAACATGCAGGCGATCCGCAGCCGGGACACTCAGCCGGAGCGGCTCATCCGCCGACTCGTGCATGCGCAAGGGTTGCGATACCGCGTGGCGGCGAAGCCTCTGCCAGACCTTCGCCGTACTGCTGACATGGTCTTCCGTCCAGCCAAAGTCGCTGTCTTCATCGACGGCTGCTACTGGCACGGCTGCCCGGAGCACTACGTGCCCCCCCGGACGAATCCCGGCTACTGGTCGGACAAGGTCGCACGAAACGTGGCGCGGGACCGGGACACCGACAGGCGTCTCCTCGACGCGGGGTGGACCGTGCTCCGCTTCTGGGAGCACGAGTCCGCCGATGTCTGCGCTGCCAAGATCGCTGCAACCGTCAGCCAAATGCGCGCTGCGCAGGGGACCAACAAAGTCAGCTGACCCCGGCATCGGCTGCGTCTTCAAACGCCTGATAGATCCGCTCACCGACTGCCTGGGCGACCGGAGGCGGGAATGCGTTGCCAACTTGCCGGTAAGCAGCCGTTTTACGCCCCTTGATCGGCCAATGCGTCGGGAAACCCTGGATCAGGGCAGCCTGCTTCACCGTCAGCTTCGGACCCGCTTCCGCGAAGAGGTCCCGCCCAGGATCCGTCATCTTTTCGGGCTCGTTAGCGACACCCATCGCACATACACCGAGGTCCCGCCAGGCTTTCTTTGCCCGCGTCGGCCCAAGATCAGCACCGCCGTGCTTTTTGGAACCGCCCACGAGAGTGGGCGCAACGTCCGTTAGAGCGCTCTCGTACCACTTCTTGAAAGCGTCCTCAGCACGGGGATCGTCTGCGTCGTCGAATCGGTCCTTCATGCTGTCATGCAATGCCTCGCCCACTGATTTCAAGGTGGGCCTTACAGGAGCCTGGAACGAGAAGTACGGCTCGTATTCACACTTCATCGCGACGAGGATGCTGCGGGGACGCAGCTGAGGCACCCCGTAGTCCTTGGCCTCCAGCACTTCCCAGAGGCACTTCGCATACCCCATGCCCTCCAGTTCACTGAGGATCCTCTTGCGGTAGTCCTCGAACTTGGGATCCATGAGTCCGCGAACGTTCTCGATCATGACAGCCTTGGGATCGAGGCGACGCACCAAACGCAACATGATGGGGAACAGATCTCGCTCATCGTCCTCGCCCAGTTGTTTGCCCGCCGCAGAGAACGGCGGGCAGGGAACGCCACCGGCGAGAAGGTCGAGACGCGGCAGTTCGGACCTGACCTGCTCAGCCCGCGCCGGAGGGTTCCCAGCGTCATCCCCACGCCGGGCGTCTGCGCCGTCACTGAGCCTCAGACCGAGGCTGGCCGGATCGAACTCCTTGAGGTCTTCCTTCAGGACCCGGCAGCCCTTCCACTCCTCGTGGCTAGCCACGTTGGCTTCAAGCGTCTCGCAGGCGTCCTTGTCGATCTCGATCAGCGCCACATGCTTGAAACCTGCGTCGTGCAAGCCGACGGCCTGACCTCCCGCGCCGGCGCAGATCTCAACAGAGCTGTACTTCAGCTCATTGGTGCGGGCCATGCCCCCTCCTTCACTTCGAACAACGATGGACACTCAACGCAATCCACCATCACAGAGGGTGACAGACCCCACTGACAATCGAGCCTCCCCAGTGTGCAGCACTCCCGGCACCCACGTGGAACGGCCCCCGCCACATGGCGAACACTCATACGATATTGCCTATGCGTAGCCCCGCGTGGACTTGGGACGAGTTGCTGCTGGCCTGTGCTCTGGTCGTCAGGAACGGCTGGCGTGAGCTCAGAGTGGGTGATCACGCAGTTGCTGATCTGTCTGAGCTGCTGCGGTCGCTTCCGATCCACGAGGGCATCGCCCACGAGCTCCCCGAGTACCGGTCGATCGGGAGCGTGAGCCGCAAGACCACAGATCTGGCCACGAATCATCCGGCGTATACAGGCAAAGCCACGAAGGGCAGCGGCCTGGACAGACATATCATTGAGGCATTTGTCGAGCGCGAAGCCGAGATGCTCCAGGCAGCGCAAGCACTGGAGGAAGGCATCGGCTCTGGGCAGCTCGCACTGATTCCTGAGCAACCTGATGAGGTCGCCGAAGACGGCTCCACCGCCATGGAGGGTCGCCTGCTCGCACGTTGGGCGATTTCCAGGGAGCGGGACCCTCGCCTCCGAAGACGGAAGGTCGACCAAGCGCGCAAGCTGGGACGCCCGCTTGAGTGCGAGGTTTGCTCCTTCGATTTCAGCCGCGCCTACGGACCACTCGGCGAGGGCTACATCGAGGTGCATCACGTTCTGCCTCTCTATATCTCAGGCCCGCGCGAGACCAGACTTGATGACCTTGCGTTCCTCTGTTCCAACTGCCACCGCATGTGCCACACCAGCCATCGGGGCGCAGCATGGCGCACGCCAGACGCTTTGCGGGCAGAGATAAGGAAAAATGGCACGGCGGGCTCAGTGGCGTAAGGGTGTCCTGGTCCGCTCAGGCCGCGCCGACTTCAGCATCAAAGCGCATCTGTGCATGATCTAGGACTTCGTCCGGGTCGCACCCCTGATCGCGTAGCCAATGGAGGAGGTCGGCGATCACGTCGATCGCGGTCTGTTCCGCACCAGCGACGCTCAATCGGCTGCGCTCTTCAGTCTCCGGCGATCCCGCGACACCGTAGAGGCTTAACAGTGCCTCCGCCCGTGCGACACGGGGGTCGCCTGTGCGGCCGAGGCGCGAAGTGAGGCTTGTCACGAGTTCGCACCAGGTGACCTTGGTGTCGGAGCGCAGGATGACGCCCCACGCGTCAGCGACTGCATCCACCAGGCCGATCCCACGACCCTTCTCCGCCTCCTCTTCGGGAGCGAGGAGAGTCGGCAGAGCACGGGTATCCGGATCGTGGACCTCGATCCGCAGGCGCGCCCCCCGCATCGCGACGGCAAGTGTCGTCGGCGTGCCTACCCCAACGTGGGTAATGACGTTCGACACGAGTTCGCTGACGCAGAGTTGGGCCACTTCCACGGACTCGTTTAGCCCCCACATGTCGAGGCGCTGGCGCATGATCCGACGCAGCGGGGCCAACTCCCGCGGTTCTGCGAGGAAGGGCAGTTCCCACGGCTTTCTCGGCATGCAGTGATCGACTTCCATGCCGCACCCCTTTCGCGCCGCCGGCTCAAGGCCGGTCACCGAGTGACGTCGGTCGACTACATGTCGTGTCGACGTATGTGAGCATGGCAGCGCACATCCTCTCGTGCAATGTGCACGACGGGATTCGCCGGTTCGAGTGATTGGCTGCACGCCGGCTTCCCAGCAGACTGAACATCCCCTAACGCTGGAGGAGTTACCTTGGCCGGATCCCCGACCGCGCGTCGCCGTCGACTGGCGATCGAGCTCAAGAAGCTCCGCGAGGAGAACAAGCTGACCTGCAATCAGGTCGGCCAGGCTCTCGACTGGAGCGGCTCCAAGGTCAACCGGCTGGAGACGGGCAGCGGCCGCGTACAGCCTTCGGATGTGGACGCGCTCTGCCGCTTCTACGACACGACGGACGAGCTCCGCGAGTTCCTGAAGTCTCTCGCGAAGGAGTCAAAGGTCCGGGGTTGGTGGCAGGCACACGGGGCGGGAGTCCCCCAGTGGTTCTCCGTCTACATCGGCCTGGAGCAGGATGCTTCGAACCTGCGACAGTACCAATGCGAGTTCGTCCCCGGCCTGATGCAGACGTCCGACTATGCGGCCGAGTTGCATCGGGTCTCCAACCAGCTCGTGGCCGCGGATCTGGAACGGGCGGTAAACGTACGCATGGAGAGACAGGCGATGCTCACCCAGGAAGGCGCGCCCGACTTGTGGTGCATCGTTCATGAGAGCGTGCTGCACCACGTCATAGGGAGCCGAACTCTCATGCGGCAGCAGCTCAACCGTATGCTGGAAGTAGGCGAGTTGAAGAATGTGACACTGCAGGTTCTTCCGTTCGACGCCGGAACATATCCCGCGACCGGTGCCTTCACCATCCTCGGCTTCCCGGAGCAGGAGGACCCCGACATGGTGTATCGAGACGGACTGACGGACGCCATCTACCTGGAAACACCCAGCGACGTGGGCCAGTACACGAGAGCGTTCGACAACCTGCGAGCCGTCGCCTCCAGCCCGCCGCGATCGGCTGCATTGATTAAGCGCGTACTGGAGGAGCACTCCCGATGAGCACCACGATCAGCCCCGGCGACCACGACGGGTGGTTCAAGAGCAGCTACAGCAACGGATCCGGCGGGGAGTGCGTCGAGGTCCGCCTCGTGACCACTCAAGCGGCAGTACGGGACAGCAAGCGCCGCGACGGCTCGCGCATCAGCGCCGCGCCTGACGCCTGGACACACTTTGTCAGTGCCCTGCGAGAGGGCCGGCTGGGCTGACCGGCAACCAGTCACGCCTCGTTCTGGTAGAGGCGTGACGGTAAACTCTGTCAGGTCGTCCATTTGATCGTTTACTCGTCCCGTGTGGCCGTGATGAGGAAATCGAGGCCAGGTGCGCCGTCCCGACGCCAGCGGGCAACGTGGTCCTCGACCTCGTCCCACACACGGCCCGGGCCGCCCTGCCGTACGAGCCAGCGGCCGCCCTCTCGGTGCAGTGCCGCCCACGAGCCGGCCTCCACGTCCAGCAGCACGTCCGCTGCGTGGCCCCCGTCGAACGACATCTGGACGCGTTGGGCTCTCGGGGCTGCGAGCTGGGCTACGAAGCGGGCGGTCCAGTCGTCGAGAGCGTCCGCGCCGAGGGCCGCTTCGCGCTCTTCGCCGACGTTCATGTCGGGCAGCATCCCGAGCGGCGGCGGGAGCTGAGGGCGGGCGAGCATGAAGGAGATCTGTCCGCCGAGGAGACGGCCGGTGGCGCTGCCGTCCTTGTGCACGGTCAAGCGGGCGAGTTCGGAGGAGTACAGCCAGCCGCACACGGTAGCGAGGATCTGGCCCCCGGGCCGGGTCTGCGCGAGCCAGTTCGCGGGGATGTCGAGGACGCCGCAGGTCGCGATGATCCGATCATACGGAGCGGCTGCCTCGTAGCCGGTCAGGCCGTCGCGTACGACGAGTCCGGGCATATGGCCGACCGCGCCGAGTGAAGCTCGGGCACTGCTCGACACATCCTCGTCGACCTCGACCGAGGTCACATGGTCATCACCGAGTCGGTGACACATGAGCGCGGTGGAGTAGCCCGTGCCGGTACCGATCTCCAGGACCCGCATCCCGTCCTCGACGCGGAGTTCCTCGAGCATTCGAACGACGAGGCTGGGCAGCGTACTGGAGCTGGTCGGCGGGCGCAGGATCCGGCCTTGGATATCGGCTGGGACGACGGTGCCCGCGATCTGGGTCACCAGCGATTCGTCCGAGTAGCAGGCCGGTAGCCACGCGGCGGCGTCGGGCATGACCGGCTCCCAGCCGGTCGGGCCGTTGCCGTCCACTCGTTGGAAGAAGCCGCCTCGCAGGAACTCGTGGCGAGGGATGTCGAGCACAGCCTGTCGCCATTGCGGCGATCGCAGGTCACCACTGGCGGCCAGGCGATCGACCAGGTCCTCGCGAAGGGTCTTGTCGCCGCTCATCGGTGTTTCCGTTCCAGTAGGTCGACCATGGCCGCGACCATGGGCAGTCCGGTTTCCGGCTCCAGCCACGCCCACTGACCGGACGCGTTGCATTCCAGGAACCACCATCCACCGTCGCGGTCGACGGCGAAGTCGAATGCTCCGAAGACCAGACCGAAGAGGGTGAGATAGCGGTGCAGGGCTTCGGTGATGCCGGGTGGAGGGTCCATGACGGTTACGTGAGCCGGTCGTAATCGGTACGCCAGTCCAACAACCCCGAGTCGATCCGGACGCTGAAGACCTGGTCTCCGATGACGGTCTCTGCACAGGATGCTCGACGACTACCGGCACGTGCAGTCGGGGCGCTGTGATGACCGGTACCGGTCAATGATGGCCGCGATCCGTCCCCACCTGCGAAACCAGCACGCGGGAGCATTGCACGAACGGGCCCGGACGATCGCCCCCGCCTGACGCTGCTCGATGAATGCGGGTAGGTATGTGTTGCTCTGTGAAATTGTCACCTTTGCGGTTGGTGTGTCCCCCGGCGCGGTCGTAGCGTCGATACAGGAGCAACCGGTGGGAGGAGGTCGGCAGCGCCTGTCCGGAGCACCCCTCCGGGTGCGGATATCGCAGGGCGCGGCGGGTCAAGGTGTATACGCGGGGCCATGTGGGCTCAGAGAGACGGCTGGGAGCAGACATGCAGAGACACAAGCTGAAGGCAGCGGTCCTGGTCTATGCCGCTACGGCGCTCGCAGTGGCCGTTGCGCCGGCATCCGCTTCCACTTCCGCTTCCCCGTCCGCAGGGTCACAGCCGCGTGTCGACGTCGTGGTGGTCGTCGACTGCTTCTCGAAGCCGCAAGTGCGGCCAGGCGAGTACTTGATCGCCTGTGGGGACGGCAACAACGGCCTCACCCAGCTCAAGTGGTCGGCGTGGGGGCGGACCACCGCCACGGGCAGCGGGCTCAACTACGTGAACGACTGCGTCCCCTACTGCGCCGCAGGCACGTTCCACTCCTACCCCGTGAGCGTCAGGCTCGAGCTCCCGGAGCGCTGGGACAAGCATCCCGAGCAAATGCGTTTCACCCAGCTGCACATCGAGTTCACCACCGACAGCAAGCCGGCGAACGCGCCGCAAGAGGTGACGTACAAGCTCTGGCCCTGACGGCAGCATGACGGCAACCTGACGGCGAACGAGCAAGCGGGGCAGACCCGGGGCTCGCGCCGCGTCGTCCTCGCCGTCGGCCTGGTGGCTCGTACGATCCGGAGTCATGGTGCGGAAGCGCGTGATCGTCTCAGGGTTGGTCCAGGGCGTGTTCTACAGGGACACGTGCAGGCGCGTGGCTCTGGAGTACGGGGTGTCCGGGTGGGTGCGGAATCTGGCCGACGGGGATGTCGAGGCCGTGTTCGAGGGGGAGGCGGACGCCGTCGAGACGCTGGTGCGCTGGGCTCGGCAGGGGCCGCCGACGGCGAAGGTGAGCGGGGTCGAGGTGCGGGAGGAGGAGCCCGAGGGGCTCGGGGGGTTCGAGGTCCGGGGTACGCCCAGGGCCTGGGGCTGAGGTTCCCACCTCCGGCTGCGCCGCGGCGCGGCCGGACCCCCGAAACCCGGGTACGCGGTGCGGTGAAACCCGGGTACGCGGTGCGGTCCGCACCGAAACCCGGGTACGCCGGCCGGCGCTTGAAGCCGGGTACGCCGCCGGGTACGCCGAGGGCCGGGGCTGATGCCCCGGCCCTGGCCTCTTGGTGTCGCGTTCTTGGTGTGTCGGGTTGGTGTCGGGTTGGGTCATATGGCGATGTCGGCCGGCCTGTGGGTGTGGCTCTCCACATCGGCGGCGGCTCGGCCCACAAGCTCGTGGGCCAGTTCGGAGCAGGCGCGGGCTGCTGCGAGTTCCTCGCCTATCTTCGCGTCCGGGGTGTCGCCGGGGCTACGCCTGGCTACTCCCATGCCCTGGACGCCGGGGGCATTCTCCCCGCTGAGCGAGGCCTTGCAGGCGGTCCGGGTTCCGTCTTCCTCGAACGACAAGTCGATGTTCCAGTGTTGCGTCATGACGGGTCACCTTCGCCGTACGGTTCCGTCAGCCCCTGCGTGCGGGGCATCGTGGCGTTACTTGGTGGGGTGTGCCTGCTCCACCAGGTCCTTGAACTGGTGGAGGTCCTCCCGGACGGTCCGTTCGATGGCGGAGGACTGGGCAAAGCCCTTGGGCCCCCCGAAGGCATTGTGCGCCTCGGCGGGGTCGTACTCCATGCGTAGCTGCATCCTGGTGTGGGTCGCGTCGATGGGGAGGAGCGATACGGAGCCGCTCAGGTGCGGTCCCTCCGTGGTTCTCCAGGTCATCGTCTCGTTGGGGCGGAGGTCGTCGGTGGCAGCGTCGATCCCGCGGGCCGTGCCGCCGCCGGTCTCCAGGTCCATGTGTACGCCGGTGGTGCCTTCGCGCCGGGCTTCCCGTACGCCTCCGACGAACCGTGGATAGTCCTCGACCTTGTGCAAATGGTCCCAGACCACTTCACCGGGTGCCGTGATGTCGATCTGTTCCTCGAGCGTGGGCATAACGGTCTCCCTACCTCTTACTCCAGGGTGCGTTCCGCGGCCCGTCATCGCAACGGATCCGGCTGTCCGGAAGGCGGCTCTGTCCACGGATCTGCTGGTCGCTGCGGCCTCCTCCCCGGTCGCCACACCTCTGTCCACCAGGAATGGCAGGCCGCGGCGGGCGGAAGAGCTGAATTCCAGCCACCGCAGGTCCACGGGTGACCGTAACCGAACTGGATTACGGCGGTTACGAAATCGTGAAGGAAAGGAGAGACGAATTCCGGGTGACGTCAGACCGCTTTCTTGATGAGCTTTCCGTCCGCCGCGATCACGAACCACTCGCCGTCCAGACCCTGCCCGTTGAGGTCGCCGGGCGTCGCGTCGCCGACGTAGTAGTAGAGCGGCCAGCCCCCGTACGTCGCCTGCTCCGCACCCTCGCCGAGCTTGGTCTCCTTCAGCAGGGAGGCGTTGGTGCCGCTGCCGGCCGTGACGTCCTCGGCCGAGGTGAGGGCCGGCCAGACCGCGATGCAGTCGTCGTCGCAGGCGCTCGCGGCGCCGGGCTTGTCCTTGCTGAATCCGTACAGCGTACGGCCCGAATCGTCGACCAGGATCCGGCCGAGCGGGGAGTCCGCGATCTTGACCGAGGCTGCGGTCCTGGCGGACTTGGCGGGCTTGCCCGCGGATGCGTCCGCGGGCTCGTCGGACCCGCCGCAGGCGGTCAGCGTGAGCAGGACGAGTGCGGCCGCCGGAGCGGCGAGGAGCGTCGTTCTGGTACGGGCGCTGCGCATGGTGATCCCCCGGTTCGATGTGTGTGGGTACGTAGGGTTGTACGGCCGCAACTGACCCGCGGTTCAATCGAATTAATGAGATTTTCTGTTGAACAATCGCGAGCCGCGGCGCGTACTTCCCGGCGACCGACTCGATACGAGTCGGCCTCAACGGGAGGATGAGAACAATGCAGAAGCGATTTCTCGCGGTGACGGCAGCGGCAATTGTTGTCGGTGTTGCGGGTGTTACTCCGGCGATCGCGCACGGCGGCGGGCATGGCAGCCATGGTTCGGGGGGCGGCGGTACGAAGACGGGCAACGCCGCTGCGTTCACCACGCCGGCTGCCGGCAAGGCGGTGACGCTCGCCGCCGAGCTCTCCGGCGCCAACGAGGTGACCGTCCAGGGCGGGCCCGCGGTGAACGACCGGGACGGCAAGGCGATCGCCCTGGTGAAGGTGAAGGGCGACCGGGTCACGTTCGCACTGCAGTGGAAGGGCTTCGTGCCGAGCCTCGGCCACATCCACGAGGGCGTCGCCGGGAAGAACGGGGCGGTGAAGGTGCCACTGTTCGGCAGCGCGATGCCCGACACGGTGCACTCGGCGGCCGGGCAGGTCGCGGTCACCGACGCGAAGCTGGCCGAGAGTATCCGTAGCAACCCCGCCGGCTTCTACGTCAACCTGCACAGCGCGGAGTTCCCGGGCGGGGCGGTGCGGGGCCAGCTGAAGCCGCTCAAGCGGAACATCAACCCGCTGGAGATCGTCAAGGGCGGCAAGCTGCGGGCGCTCGCCAACGGCGACCAGGAAGTCCCGAAGAACGACGCCTCGAAGGTCGGCGACCCGGACGGGCACGCGGTCACGTTCCTGCACCCGAAGGGAACGGCCGTGGACTACTCCTTCGCCTGGGTCAACATCCAGAGCCCGTCGAAGGGCCACGTCCACAAGGGCAAGTTCGGCAAGAACGGCGACGTCGTCTTCGACTTCTTCAACCGGCCGGTGCCGGACGGGATCTTCGCCGTCAGCGGGCGGCTGGCCGGGCAGAACCCGGACGTGGTGAAGCGGGTCCGGGAGAACCCGCGCGACTACTACTCCAACATCCACACGGCGGAGTTCCCTGACGGGGCCGTGCGCGGGCAGTTCTTCCACTGACGGCGGGTGTGCGCGCTGCACGGTGCGCGGTGGGCGCTTTGCGGGTGCGCGCCGTGCGGTGGGCGCTTTGCGGGTGCGCGGTGCGCGGGAGGCGGTACGCGGTGGGCAATGGGCGGGCGGCCCGGAGCAGGGCAGGGCCCGGGCCCAGGCCCGGCCTCGGACCGGTTTCTGCCCGGCCTCGGCCCGGCCCCTGCCCACCGAACCCCCTCGTTAGGCTCAAGCCAGTCCAAGACCGAACGAAGGGCGGCAATCATGGCGAGGATTCCGGCAGCGGCAGTCGCGGCGAGCGGCCTCATCGGGGGCTACGGCGTCGCCCGGTGGACCAAGAAGCGACCGCTCGGCGGGGTCGCGCTGGCCGCCGCCGGGGCGGTCGCCGCACGGCAGTGGCAGCAGGAGGCCGGGGGGAAGGCCGCGGCGGGGCTGAGTGCGGCGTACGTGGCCGCGTTCGCCGGGTCGCATCCGCTGGCCAAGAAGGTGGGGGCGTGGCCGGCTGTGTTCACCGTGGCGGGTGGGGTGGCGCTCGCATCGTGGGCCGTCAGCCGTCGAGCGGCCTGAGCGATCCGCTCCACACGGGACTGAACGGGGGCGGGGTCCCGTACGTACGTATGGACACTCCCCCATGGTGGCTGGGCGCGTAACCGGACGACAGGGTCCGGTCTACGCGCCCAGCACTTTCTCACGCACCCAGCGCATGCGCGACCGTATAGATCAGCAGACCGGCCAGCGCGCCGACGACCGTGCCGTTGATACGGATGAACTGCAGGTCACGGCCGATGTGTGCCTCGATCTTGCGCGAGGTGTGCTCGGCGTCCCAGCTCGCCACGGTGTCGCTGATGAGGGACGTGATCTCCTCGCGGTACGTCGTGACGATGTAGACCGCGACGTCCTCGACCCAGCCCTCCAGCTTCTGCTGCATCCGGCCGTCCGTCGCCAGTCGGGCACCGAACGACATGAGGGACGCGCGGGCGCGCAGGCGCAGCTCGCTGCGCTCGTCCTCGGCGGCCGAGATGATCATGGCGCGTACGGAAGACCATGCGGAGGCGATGATGTCCTGCACCTCGGTGCGGGACAGCATGTCCGACTTCATGCGCTCCACCCGCACGCGGGTGTCCGTGTCGGCCTGGAGGTCGGACGCGAAGTCGGCGAGGAACCGGTCGATCGCGCCGCGCGCCGGGTGGGCGGGCATGTCCCGAATCTCCGTGACGAAGCGGAGCAGCTCCTTGTAGACGCGCTCGCCGACCTTCCGGTCGACGAAACGCGGGGTCCAGCCGGGGGCACCGCCCTGGACCGCGTCCATGACGGAGTCGCCGTGCTCGACCAGCCAGTCGGCGGCGCGGGCACAGATCAGGTCGACGGCGCGGTGGTGGGCGCCGTCCGCGACGACCTTGTCGAGGGTCTTGCCGATGCCGGGCGCGATCTCGGCGGCCTCGGCCCGGCGTGTTATCGCCTCGCTGACGACCGCCTGGACGTCGGCGTCCCGGAGGACGGTGAGCGCGCCGCGCAGGGCGGTCGACAGCTCGGCGGTGACCCGGTCGGCGTGCGCGGGCTCAGCGAGCCAGGCGCCGAGCCGTCCACCGAGGGAGAGGCCGCTCAGTCGGGCCCGGACGACCTCGCCGGAGAGGAAGTTCTCGCCGACGAACGAGCCGAGGGACGAGCCGAACTGGTCCTTCTTGGTGGGGATGATCGCGGTGTGCGGGATGGGGATGCCGAGGGGGTGCTTGAACAGCGCGGTGACCGCGAACCAGTCGGCGAGCGCGCCGACCATGCCGGCTTCGGCGGCCGCGGCGACGTAGCCGGGCCAGCCGTCGATTCCCGAGTTCTTCGCCCAGGTGGCGAGCGTAAAGATCACCGCGACGAGCAGGAGCAGACCGGTGGCCATCGACTTCATCCGGCGTACGCCGCGGCGTTTCTCCTCGTCGGCGGCGGTGTAAGCGAACGAGGCGAGGGGGGCGGGGCGGGTGCCTCCGGCGGTCGTCGCGGAGGTGGCCGCCGAGCCGGTGCGGCCTGTCGGGCCTCGGCGGGTTCCGCCCGCCGGGCTCCCGGCTGCGCCGCCTGCCGCACTTTCGGCCGTTGTCATGCCGGTGCCACCCGCCGGACCTCCGCCGGTGCCGCCTGCCGGACTTTCGGCTGTGGCGCCCGCCGGGCTCCCGGCTGCGCCGCCTGCCGCACTTTCGGCCGTTGTCATGCCGGTGCCACCCGCGGGGCCTCCGCCGGTGCCGCCCGCGGGGCCTCTGCCGGCTCCGCCGACGATGCTTCCGCCACTGTCACGCACCTCGCCGTCGGCTGTGGCGCCTGCCGCGCTTCCGGCTACCCGGCCGGTCCCACCTCCGGCACCTCTGGCACCTCCGGCCGTCCGGCCGGCCCCACGTGCTGCGCCACCGGCCGCTGCCATGTCCGTGTCACCTGCCGCGCCACTGGCCGCCCCTCCGCCGGGCCGGGCATCGGCGGACCCGGTGCCGCCTGCCAGTTCTGGGCCCGCGGTCCCACCAGGACCGGCGGCCGCCGCAGGAGCAGCGGACGCCCCCGACCCAAGCCCAGGCCCAGGCCCCTGCGTGGCACCGGACATCCCCGACCCGAACCCAGCCTCCTGCGCAGCCGACTGGTCAGGATTCCCGGACGACCCGTTCTGCCCGGCCGCCGCTGGGGCAGCGGACGCCCCCGCCCCCGGCCCAGGCCACTGCGCGGCGCAGGACGCCACCGTCCCGGGCTCGTTCGCCGCCACCGTCCCGGGCTCTCCGGGGACCCCCTGGGGATCCGGATTGGCGCGATCCGTTCTTTTCATCCGCTCCACCCGTCCGCGTACGTATCGTCCCTTCCCTATCTGACCTACTCCTGGGACGCACGTCGAGTTCCCACGGCCGCGTGGCACGCGGACGTGGGAGTGGGAACGGCGGGCGCGGCGGGCGCGGCGGGCGCGCTACTCGAGCTCGTCCCGCGCCTCCGCGCCGCGCTCGCCCTTCTCCAGGCGTGCACGGCGGCGGGCCTCCTTCAGCCGCAGCTTGTCGGCCTTGCGCATCTTGCGCTCCACGCCGACGCCGCCCATCAGGGCGAAGCCGGTGATCACCACGCGGGGCGAGCCCGGCGCGACAACGGCCTCGTCCACGTCCTTCTCGTCGAAGCCGCCCATGAAGCCGAAGCCCTTGACCTCGACGTGCAGCTCCGGGGGAACGGTGACCTGGATGCCACCCATGAGCGTGAAGCAGCGGATCACGATCTCGCGGTCCTCGAAGTTCGCATCCCGAAGATCGATCTCGCCGCCGCCCTGGAGTGCGACAGCGGTGAAGGTACGACCGACGGTCCACGTGCCCCTGCGCAGGAACCCGCTCCAGAAGGCGAACGCCCCCGTGGACGTGGGCGGTTGACCCACACGCCGGGACCAGTCCACGGCACCGTCGGCTGCGGGTACGGCGGCGAGCGGCGCTGCCGAGCTGCCTCCCGGTGCGGGGAGATCCCGTACCAGCGGCTCCAACTCTCCACGCGTACGCGCCCTGTACGCGGCGTCCAGGCGCTCCTCGAACTCCTCCATGTCGAGTCGCCCCTCGGCCACCGCGTCGCGCAGCCGCTCGGCGATCAGCTCCCGCTCGGCGTCGGAAGCCCGCATTTCCGGAAGATCGCTCGTCATACGGTCAGCCTAGTCAATCCGAGTTGCCATCGCCGCACCCACAGCGCCTACAGCACCGACCGCGGAGCCGACCGCGGACCCCGGCCGCGGACGCCGACCGCTCGCCAGCCTCACCGGCTGGACTCACCGCTGCTGTCCGGTCGGTGTGGGCGACCGGGCCGGCATCGGGAACCGGCCCCCGGCCCCGGGCGTGATCCGTAACACTGGCTTCGGTCGGCGATGGGGCGCAGGGCGGGTCTCTGGAGGTGCAGGGTGGAGCGCGGCACACTGATCGCGGGCAAGTACGAGCTGCGCGAGCGGCTCGGCCGGGGCGGGATGGGCGAGGTCTGGGCCGGCCGCGACCGTGACCTCCACCGCAACGTGGCCATCAAGCTGCTCGTACGCGACGACGACGCCTCGCCGGACCTGCACCATCGGTTCGAGCGCGAAGCCGTGGCCGCCGCACAGATCAACCACCCCAACGTGGTCTCCCTCTACGACCGGGGCATCCACGACGGCCTGCAGTTCCTGGTCATGGAGCACATCGACGGCACCACGCTCGCCCACCACATGCACGAGCAGGCCCCCATGCCGCCGGCGCGGGCCCTGAAGATCGCCCAGGAGATCTGCGCCGCCCTCGTCGCCGCCCACCGGGCCAAGGTCGTCCACTACGACATCAAACCGTCCAACGTCATGCTCACCGCCGACAGCAGCATCAAAGTCGTCGACTTCGGCATCGCCGGCTTCACCCACACCCACACCTTCACCGTCGCCCCCACCTCCATGCTCGCCCCCGTCGGCACCGCCCTCTACGGCGCACCGGAACAGTTCCTCGACCAGCGCGGTGACGAACGCTCCGACCTCTACGCCCTCGGCGGCGTCCTCTTCGCCCTGCTCACCGGCAAGCCTCCCTTCGGTGACGGCAACCCCCTCTCCGTCATCCGCCGCAAACTCGACGACGAGCCGCCGTCGTTGAACAGCCTTTGCCCCGAAGTCCCGGAAGCCGTTGCCAAGTTGCTCAAAGACCTGCTGCAACGCGACCCGGGTCGACGCCCTCAGACCGCGTCAGCCGTCTACGAACGCCTGGAGCAACTCCGGCCGACCGTCGCCACGCCCGATGCAGGAACAGGCGAACCCGACACCGAGCGTGTGCCGCAGACCGCATCGACCCGCGCCCTCACACATCAGGCGCCGGACACCCAAGACGCCTTCGAGATCACCTGGACCGGGCAGGAACCCATCTCCGCATACGCGACACCTGGTCGCCGGCCCCTGTTACACCACTGGCTTCTCTTCGCCATCCTTACGTTGCCGCTCATCTACCTGGGCACGGAAGTGGTGGCGTTGGCGGTCTCGGACGACCCGATGGACGATGACATCTATGACATCGACATCGACTTTCCGGCCCTGGTCGTCTTCATAGGTGCCTTCGCGCTCTATGCGATTCCCCATGTCATGTACGGACGGAAGCTCGGGGCGGCGACCCTGAACTGGAGGCGGCACCGGCGCGCACTCAACGACAGGCGCCCTTGGTCACTCCGCGTCGACGCTGCCGGAATCACCACCACGGACCCGCGCCATGCGACGCCCGTCGGTGGCCCCGCTGGGCGCCGGACGTACAGCTGGAGCTTCGCGACGGCCGTCACGCTGGAGCACGCCGCGGAGTTCCACTGGGGCCCCAGCTACGCCGCACTGCACATCCAGCCCGAGGAGAAGGGGACGCGCACCAACTCCACAAACCCTGCGGGCATGGTCCATCCCCGCTCCCCCCGGAGCACGGCAGGGCGCTGGCCACTCTGCGCCCTCGGCCCCATGACCCAGGAGCAGCACGAAGCACTCATCGCCGCCCTCGCCCGCCACGCGGGTTCGCGCTGGAAGCCAGAGCTCAGCGAGTAAGGCCGCGGCCGACGGCGCAGGGGTGCGCGCTGCTCCAGGTCTCAAGCGCCGCGGGCCACCCGGCTGCCCGGCCGGTCCTCCATGCGGTACAGCATCTTCGCGATCACCGCCTCGATGTCCGGCTCCCGTACCGACAGATCCACCAGCGGATACTCCGCCGCGATCGCGGCCACGATCGGCGCCGCCGACTCCGACGCCGGGAACGACAGCCACTGCCGCGGCCCCTCGACCCGTACCGTCCGCGCCCCCGCCACCTCGATCGGCGGCAGCGGCCGCTCCAGGTCCACCACCAGCGTCCGCTCGCTCGCCCCCACCTCGTGCAGCCCCGCCAGCGCGCCGTCGTACATCAGCCGCCCGTGGTCGATGACCATGACCCGCTTGCACAGCTGCTCGATGTCGGTCAGATCGTGCGTCGTCAGCAGCACGGTCGTCGCGCGCTCGGCATTCAGATTCCGCAGGAACTCCCGCACCTTCGCCTTCGACATCACATCGAGGCCGATCGTCGGCTCGTCGAGGTAGAGCACCTCCGGGTCGTGCAGCAGCGCCGCCGCGATGTCGCCGCGCATGCGCTGCCCGAGCGACAGCTGCCGTACGGGTACGTTCAGCAGCTCGCCCAGGTCCAGCAGTTCCACGCACCGCTCCAGGTTCTCCCGGTAGCGTGCGTCGGGGATCCGGTACATGCGATGGACCAGGCGGTACGAGTCGATCAGCGGAAGGTCCCACCACAGCGTCGTGCGCTGCCCGAAGACCACGCCGATGCGCTGCGCCAGCCGGGTCCGCTCGCGCGACGGGTCGATGCCGGCGACGCGCAGCCGTCCGCCGCTCGGCGTCAGAATGCCCGTCAGCATCTTGATGGTGGTGGACTTTCCGGCGCCGTTCGGGCCGATGTAGCCGACCATCTCGCCGCGCGGCACCCGGAAGGTGATGCCGTCGACCGCCCGTACCTGCGTCTTCTCGCGGCGCAGCAGGCCTGTCCTGCGCCGTACGTCGAAGACCTTCTCCACCCCGTCGAGTTCGATGAAGTCCATGACGCGTCAGCTCCCCGTGCTCCGGTACGAACGAAGGCCCACCCGCCAGGCGAGTCCGGCGAACACGCAGCACACCGCCGCGACGAGCGGCGGCGCGAACGCCAGCGGGCGCGGCAGGTCCAGCGGATAGGGCTGCCCCAGGACGTACAGCGCGGGCAGCCAGTTGACGAAGGCGAGCGGTACGACGAAGGTCACGCCCCGCACCAGGTCCTTCGCGAAGATTGTCGGCGGGTACTGCAGCAGCGTGTTGCCACCGTACGTGAAGGAGTTCTGCACCTCCGCGGCATCCTGCGCGACGAACTGGAACGCCGCGCCCGTCACGAACATCGACGCGAAGATCGCCGCGCCGCTGAGCACCATCATCGGCACCATGGCGACCCGCAGCGGCGTCCACGCGATGTCCAGCACGAGCAGCGCGTAGCCGAGCACCAGCAGACCCTGGGTGATCCGGCCGAGCCGGCGCAGCGCGAAGCGGTCCGCCGCCACCTGCGCGAGCACCGGGGCGGGCCGCACCAGCAGGGTGTCCAGCGTGCCGTCGCGCACCCGCCGCCCCAGCCGGTCCATCGACCCCATGACCAGGTCGGCCAGGCCGAAGGCGGTGCCGGCCGCGCCGTACAGGAAGGCGACTTCGGGCAGGCTGTACCCGCCGAGCGCGTCCACATGCGCGAACATCAGCAGAATCACGACGAAGTCGAACGACGTCGCCGCGAAGTTCCCGAACGCCGTCATCGCGAAGGACGCGCGGTACGTCATCGTCGAGCGCATCCACATCACGGCGATGAGGACATAGGCCCGCAGCCCGCCTCGCAGTCCGCCCGGCGGCACGCTCCGCAGCCTCCGCACCACCCCCGGCCGCTGCCGCTCAGCCACCCTGGACCACCACCCTCCTCGTCGCGGCCGACTGCAGCAGCCGCCCTGCGCCGAGCAGCGCCACCGCCCACCCGGCCTGGAAGGCGTACGCCTCGGCCAGGCCCCATCCCGTGTACTTGCCCAGGAGGACGTCCACCGGGACCTGGAGCAGTGAGGACCAGGGCAGAAGGCGGGCCAGTTCGCCGAGCGCGCCGGGGAAGAGGGTGAGCGGCAGCAGCATCCCGGAGAAGAACAGCCCGGCCAGCCAGGTGATCTGCATGACGCCCGCGCCGTCCATCAGCCAGAACGCCGACAGCGCGACCAGATAGCGCACCGCGAAGCTCACCACCACCCCGAGGGTCACGGCGAGCAGGAAGGCCGGCCAGGCGAGCGGGGAGACGGGCAGCGCGAGATCGAAGGCGAGGCCGCCGAGCAGCATCGGCACCACGCCGCGGCCGAGCAGATGGAACGCAGCGCGGCCCAAGTCACCTGCCAGCCACCACAGTTGGAGATCGACGGGCCGGTAGAGATCGATGGCGATGTCGCCGGTACGGATCCGCTCGATCAGCTCGTCCTCGAAACCGCCGCCCATCATGGCGCAGGTCATCAGCAGGGCCTGACCCAGCCACACATAGGTCAGCGCCTCGGAGAGGTCGTAGCCGCCGAGCTGCGGCCGCTCATCCCATAGGGCGATATAGGTGTACGCCATGATGAAGCCGAAAACGGTGTTGGTGAACACTCCCGCCGCCGTCGCCACTCGGTACGTCGCATAGCGCCGGAATCCACCTGCCGCAACGACCGCGTAGAGCCTCACAACAGCCCCTCCTCCCAGCGCATATGCCGAAACGCACCAAAGCGCCCGACCCTAGCCGAGCGGAACTGGTCGCCGCGACCGTATTCCGAGCGGGGGTCCGGGGGTTAGCAGGGCGAGAAGTGCAGTATGGGCACACCAAGCGAATCGCCCGAAATGACACCGTTACTCCGGAGGGAGACCTCCGGTCGGGGCCGAGGAGTCTCCACAGACATGAGCGACGAGCCACAGCAGCAGCGCTGGGATCCGCGGGATCCGACGATGGTCGGACCCACGCCCAGCCGGCCGGGCGATGTGGGCGGCAGGGGCGGAAGAGGTGGCAGGTTCGGCAAGGGCGGCGTGGACGACGTAGGCGGCATGGGCGGCGTAGGCGGCGTGGGCGGCGTAGGCGGCGTGGGCGCAAGAACCCGCCCGAGGCGCACCGGCTGGCGCCGGGCGATCCCCACCTGGCGGATGACGCTCGGGGCGTTCCTGCTGTTCGCGCTGGTCCTGATCGGCGGCTTCCTCGCCGGCTACATGCTCGTCGACATCCCGCCCGCCAACTCCGCGGCCACCGCCCAGTCCAATGTCTACCTCTACAAGGACGGCACCCAGATCGTCCGCGACGGCGAGGTCAACCGGGAGAACATCCAGCTCGTCCAGGTCCCGCGGACCGTCCAGCACGCGGTACTCGCCGCCGAGGACCGCGACTTCTACTCCGAGCGGGCCGTCGACCCGCTGGCGATGGTCCGCGCCGGCTGGAACACCGTCACCGGCAAGGGCCGACAGTCGGGTTCCACGATCACCCAGCAATACGTCAAGAACTACTACCTGGGGCAGGAGCAGACGGTCACCCGAAAGGTGAAGGAGTTCTTCATCGCGATCAAGCTAGACCGCGAGGAGAGCAAGGCCGACATCCTGGAGGGCTACCTCAACACCAGCTACTTCGGACGCAACGCGTACGGCATCCAGGCCGCCGCGCACGCGTACTACGGCAAGGACATCAGCGAGATCGGCACCGCCGAGGGCGCGTACCTCGCCTCACTGCTCAACGCCCCCAGCGCGTACGACGTCACCACCCACCCCGAGAACCTGCCCAAGGCGCTCGCCCGCTGGAACTACACCCTCGACGGCATGGTGAAGGAGCAATGGCTGCCCGCCTCCGAGCGGCCCGCCCTGACCTTCCCGACACCGCACACCGCGCGGCCCGCGACCGGGCTGTCCGGACAGCGCGGCTATGTCGTCCAGGCCGTCGAGGACTGGCTCACCAACAACAGGATCATCGACGAGAACACCCTGGCACACGGCGGCTACCGGATCACCACCACGCTGGAGAAGGCGAAGCAGGACGCCTTCGCCGCAGCCGTCGACAAGCATGTGATGGCCCATCGTCGCGACGGCACCCGGCCCGCCGACCGGAACGTCCGCGTCGGCGGCGCCTCCATCGACCCGGCCACCGGCCAGGTCGTCGCCATGTACGGCGGCATCGACTACACCAAGCAGTACGTCAACAACGCCACGCGCCGCGACTACCAGGTCGGCTCCACCTTCAAGCCGTTCGTCCTCACCGCCGCGATCGAGAACGGCTCCTCGACCCAGGACGGCCGCCGCATCACTCCCAGCACGGTCTACGACGGAACCGACCAGCGCGAGGTGGTGGGTGCCTACGGACCGGTCGGCTACGCCCCGGAGAACGAGGACAACATCTCGTACGGCCACATCAGCGTCCGCGACGCCACGGACGCGTCGGTCAACGCGGTGTACGCGCAGATGGCCCAGGACGTACGGCCCAGCAGGGTGCGGGAGACCGCGATCGCGCTCGGCGTCCCGGAGAACACCCCCGATCTGACCGCGACCCCGTCCATCGCGCTCGGCGTGGCCACTGCGAGCGTCCTCGACATGGCGGAGGCCTACGCGACGCTCGCCAACCACGGCAGGCACGGCAGATACACCCTCGTCGAGAGCATCAGCAAGGACGGCACGGAGATCGAACTGCCCGACGCGCCGGTGAGGCAGGCCGTCAGCCGGGAGGCCGCCGACACCACCACGGCCGTCCTGCGAGGCGTGGTCGAGCAGGGCACCGGCATGGCGGCGCTGTCCGCCGGCCGGCCTGCCGCCGGAAAGACCGGGACCGCGGAGGGGGACAAGGCAGCCTGGTTCGCGGGCTACACCCCGGATCTGGCCACCGTCGTCGCCGTCATGGGCCAGGACCCCGACACCGGCGTACAGAAACCGCTGTACGGGGCGCTGGGGCTGCCACGGATCAACGGTGGCGGGGCGCCCGCCCGGATCTGGGGCCAGTTCACGGCGGCG
Organism: Streptomyces sp. NPDC053673; assembly: GCF_055585225.1. NCBI lineage: Bacteria > Bacillati > Actinomycetota > Actinomycetes > Kitasatosporales > Streptomycetaceae > Streptomyces > Streptomyces sp. NPDC053673. The sequence goes on from NZ_JBVJKN010000014.1 coordinate 106,138, forward strand.
GCGCTGACGGGCAGGGAGGTGAAGGACTTCGACCTCGCGCCCACGGAGGGCACGGACGAGGAACTGCCCCCGCCGGCCGAGCCGAGCGAATCGGACGACGAGTCGTCGACGTCCCCGGACACCACGGGCCCGGCCGAGGACGGCCGGACGGAGGGCCAGTCGCAGAGCCCGGCGACCGGCGGCGCGTCCACGGACGGTGGCGCGACGGACGGCGGGCCGCCGACGGGAAGCCCGACGACCGGCGGGACCACCACAGGACCGTCCAGCAGCGGCACCACGACGGACGGGGCCACGAACGGTGGCAGGACGGACGGCGGCTCGACCACCGGAGGGCCCTCCGACGGCGGCACCGACGGCGATACGGAAAACCCGGACGGGCCCGGCGGATGGGACGTCGTCCCCCGCCGCCTGTAAGTGCCGCGGGGCCGCCGCCGGGTGACGAGGGGCCGCCGCTGTGCGACGAGCGTCCGTGGGGGCACTAGTGCCCGGAGGTCGCCTTCAGCCCCACCACCGCGACCAGGAGCAGCACCACGAAGAAGATCCGGGCGGCGGTCGCCGGTTCGTTCAGCACCAGCATGCCGACCACCGCCGCACCGGCCGCGCCGATGCCGACCCAGACGCCGTACGCCGTACCGATCGGCAGGGTCCTGGCCGCGTGCGACAGCAGCAGCATGCTCGCGACGATCCCGGCACCGGTGAAGAGGCTGGGCCACAGCCGGGTGAACCCGTCGGTGAACTTCATCCCGATCGACCAGCCGACCTCGAGCAGACCGGCGACAACAAGCAGAACCCAGGCCATGACGGCACCTCCGGGACGCGGACTTCGTACGGGGTGCGTCGTCTTTGCATTGCCCGGTACGGCGCGTCTCGTCGGGTTCCCCACAAGGTAGCAAACGGCACGGAAGGGCCCGGTGACCGGAGTCACCAGGCCCTTCCCGGACCGTCGCCCAGCGGAAGATCGCGACAGCTGCGGGTCCTGCTGCAGATACCGCTACGGAATGCCGCAACGGATGCCGCTACAGATACAACCCGGTCGAGTCCTCGGCACCCTCGAAGCGGTCCGCGGCGACCGCGTGCAGATCGCGCTCCCGCATGAGGATGTACGCGACGCCGCGCACCTCGACCTCGGCCCGGTCCTCCGGGTCGTACAGCACCCGGTCCCCGGGCTCGACCGTGCGGACGTTCTGCCCGACGGCGACCACCGCCGCCCAGGCCAGCCGACGGCCCACGGCCGCGGTCGCAGGAATCAGAATGCCGCCGCCCGAGCGCCGCTCGCCCTCGGGGGCGTCCGACCGGACCAGTACCCGGTCGTGCAGCATCTTGATCGGCAGCTTGTCGTGCTTGTCGAGGGTGTTGTCGCTCACGACACCGAACCTACCTGCCGAAAGCCGATCCGCACGCCGCCGGGGTCACACCGGTCACGCCTTCCGCTTCCTGGCGGACAGCGCGAGGAGCCCCACGACGCCCACGACGAGCACCGCCACCGGCACCACACGCTCCAGCCGGGGCGCGCCGTGCGGGTGCACGAACCGGGCCTTCACATCCGTCACCACGCGGTTCGCGGCGACGCACGCCCGCCCGGCGGTCTGGTCCACTGTCGCGGCGACCTTGGCCTTCGCGTCCCCAATGATCGTCTTGGGGTGCACACGCACCCCGATTTCGTCGAGCGTCTCGGCAAGCCGCTCGCGCCGGCGGATGATGTCCGCCTCGATCTGCGCAGGGGTCCTGGCGTCCGACACCGCGCCGCCTCCGTCGTCGTATCCGGTAGTTCTTCCTCGGTTCTTCCTCGACAGTCTGTCAGCTCGACGCCCACCGCACCCCACGGCACCCCTATTACGCTCGGTGCCGTACGCCCGTACCCCTTGAGGAGAACCGAGAATGAGCGAGCGACTCCAGCCCGGCGACACCGCCCCGGCCTTCACCCTGCCCGACGCGGACGGCAACGACGTATCGCTCGCCGACCACAAGGGCCGCAAGGTCATCGTCTACTTCTACCCGGCGGCCATGACCCCCGGCTGCACCAAGCAGGCCTGCGACTTCACCGACAACCTGGAGCTCCTGGCGGGCGCGGGCTACGACGTGATCGGCGTCTCCCCCGACAAGCCGGAGAAGCTCGCGAAGTTCCGCGAGAAGGAGGACCTCAAGGTCACGCTGGTCGGCGACCCGTCGAAGTCCGTGCTGGAGGCGTACGGCGCGTTCGGTGAGAAGAAGCTCTACGGCAAGACGGTGACGGGCGTGATCCGCTCGACGGTCGTCGTCGACGAGGAGGGCAAGGTCGAGCGGGCGCTGTACAACGTGAAGGCCACCGGCCACGTCGCCAAGATCATCAAGGACCTCGGCGTCTGAGCCCGGACGCCCGGCCAGTAGCATGGCCGGGCGATACGCGGCCGTGGTGGAATTGGCAGTCACGCTGGGTTTAGGTCCCAGTGGGGTAACACCCGTGAGGGTTCGAGTCCCTCCGGCCGCACCACTTCACTTCAGCAGTTCACGCACCACCGGCATCAGTGCACGGAACGCCTTCCCCCGGTGGCTGATCGCGTTCTTCTCCACCGGGGTCAGCTGCGCACAGGTCACGTCGTAGCCCTCCGGCTGGAGGATCGGGTCGTAGCCGAAGCCGTTCGTGCCGATCGGGGCGTGGCGCAGCGTGCCCCGCAGTCGGCCCTCGACGACCCGTTCCGTGCCGTCCGGGAGGGCGAGTGCCGCGGCGCAGGCGAAGTGGGCGCCCCTGTGGGCGTCGTCGATGTCGGCGAGCTGGGCCAGGAGCAGCTTGAGGTTGGCGGTGTCGTCGCCGTGGGTGCCGGACCAGCGGGCGGAGAAGATGCCGGGGGCGCCGCCGAAGACGTCGACGCAGAGGCCGGAGTCGTCGGCGACGGCCGGCAGGCCGGTGGCCCCGGCCAGGGCGTGGGCCTTGAGCAGGGCGTTCTCGGCGAAGGTGACGCCGGTTTCCTTGACGTCGGGGATGTCGGGGTACGCGTCCGCGCCGACGAGGTCGTGGGTAAGACCTGCGTCGGCGAGGATCGCGCGGAGTTCGGTGATCTTCCCGGCGTTGCGGGTGGCGAGGATCAGGCGGGTCATGCGCCCAGTATCTACGGGCGCCCCATGGGCGTTACGAGGTGCAGACCTTGCCGATCTCGCCGGCCGCGTCGGTGACCGGGGTGATGTCCGGGGTGGTGTCGCCCTTCTCGACGGCCGTGCGGACGTTGGCGACGCCTTCGGTGAGGTCGTCGACGGCCTTGGAGAGGTCGGCGTTGTCGGTCGTGTCCTTGAGGTTGCCGAGTTCCTTGTCGATCTCGTCGAGGGCCTCGGTCAGCTGGGTGGGGTCGTCGGCCGCGGCGCCGACGGCCTGGGAGAGCTTGTCGACGCTGGTGGCGATGGCGTCGGCGGTCTTGACGCAGTCCAGGGCCTTGTCGACGGCGCTGCACCCGATGGCCCCGAACAGGGCGGTGGCGGTGACGACGGCAATGACTATTCGGCGGCTGCGCATGGAACGGGCCCTCCCAGGGGTTGTGGACGGGCGTACGGTTCGGCCCGTACGCCCGTGGGGGTAACGACGCCGACGGCGGCGTCCTTGGTTGCTTCTTTACGCTTCGAGCGTGCGGGCAAGCGCCTCGGTCTGGAGCGCGGCGAGGTCGGCGCAGCCACCGGTGGCCAGGTCGAGAAGGGCGTTGAGCTCCTTGCGGTCGAAGGGCTCGGCCTCGGCGGTGCCCTGGACCTCGACGAAGCGGCCGTCGCCGGTGCAGACGACGTTCATGTCGGTCTCGGCGCGGACGTCCTCCTCATAGCAGAGGTCGAGGAGCGGCGTGCCTTCGACGATGCCGACGGAGACGGCGGCGACGGTGCCGGTCAGGGGCTTGCGGCCGGCCTTGACCAGCTTCTTGGCCTGGGCCCAGGCGACGGCGTCGGCGAGGGCGACGTACGCGCCGGTGATGGCCGCGGTGCGGGTGCCGCCGTCGGCCTGGAGGACGTCGCAGTCGAGGACGATCGTGTTCTCGCCGAGGGCCTTGTAGTCGATGACGGCGCGCAGAGAGCGGCCGATGAGGCGGGAGATCTCGTGCGTGCGGCCGCCGATCTTGCCGCGTACGGATTCGCGGTCGCCGCGGGTGTTGGTGGAGCGCGGGAGCATGGAGTACTCGGCGGTGACCCAGCCTTCGCCGCTGCCCTTGCGCCAGCGCGGGACGCCTTCGGTGACGGAGGCGGTGCAGAAGACCTTGGTGTCGCCGAAGGAGATGAGGACGGAGCCCTCGGCGTGCTTGCTCCATCCGCGTTCGATGGTGACCGGGCGGAGCTGTTCGGGGGTGCGGCCGTCGATACGAGACATGTAGTGAGCCTATCCGTCCATGAGTGAGGGGCCCGTTCCGGTGTGGAACGGGCCCCTCACGGGTGAGCGGGGAGACAGCTCGCACTCGTGGTCGGTTCGCTTCTCCGCCCACTCGGCGAAACCGCGGGCATCATCGCCACCCGCGGCCCGGCGGCCTCGCGTGCGTCG
>NZ_JBVJKN010000014.1:110717-153941 GCF_055585225.1 Streptomyces sp. NPDC053673
CGTCGCTCACGCATGCCCTCGGTTCGCTTCTCCGCCCACTCGGCGAAACCGCGGGCATCATCGCCACCCGCGGCCCGGCGGCCTCGCGTGCGTCGCTCACGCATGCCCTCGGTTCGCTTCTCCGCCCACTCGGCGAAACCGCGGGCATCATCGCCACCCGCGGCCCGGCGGCCTCGCGTGCGTCGCTCACATCATGTCTTCGATGTCCGCGGCGATGGGGTCGGCGTCGGTGCCGATGACGACCTGGATCGCGGTACCCATCTTGACGACGCCGTGGGCGCCGGCGGCCTTCAGCGCGGCCTCGTCGACCTTGCTCGGGTCCACGACCTCGGTGCGGAGGCGGGTGATGCAGCCCTCGACCTCTTCGATGTTGTCGATACCGCCGAGCCCGGCGACGATCTTCTCAGCCTTGCTGGCCATACGTTTCTCCCTAGGTCTTCTGGGCCGGGGTCCGGGGCGGGGCCGCTGGTCCGTTTTGTCACGGTAACTCACGGTTGGCCCAACTTCGCGAGCGAGTAGCAGCCTCGTATCGAATGATGACGATCACCGGCACCCCGCCCGCGGTCGGGCCCGGGGAGCCTACCGCAACTGGTCTACACCAGTGTGCAACGACCGTCAGGAGAGGCCCTTCCGGGAGGACGCCGATGAGTGCCGAGAGCGCGGCCGCGCCCGCACCACCGGAGCGGAAGTGGCGGAGCGGGGTCCTCCCCGGGCTCCAGAGGATCGGCCGGAGCCTCCAGCTGCCGGTGGCGGTCCTCCCGGCGGCCGGGCTGCTGGTCGGCCTCGGCCGCCTCTTCGAGGCGTATCTGCACGGAGCATTCTGGGACAAGACGTCGGACGTCCTCCTCACAGCCGGCCTGGGCATCCTCGACCCCAGCCTCGGACTCCCGCTGCTCTTCTGCGTCGGCATCGCCATCGGCTTCGCGAAGAAGGCCGACGGCTCGACCGCGCTCGCCGCCATGACCGGCTTCCTCGTCTACCACAACGTACTCAAGGCCTTTCCGGTCGCCGGCTCGGTGACCGAGAAGACCCCGGACGGCATTCCACAGAACCCCGGAGTCCTCGGCGGCATTCTGATCGGCCTGCTGACGGCCACGATCTGGCAGCGTTACCACCGCACGAAGCTCGTCGACTGGCTCGGCTTCTTCAACGGCCGGCGACTCGTCCCGATCATCATGGCGTTCCTGTGCTGCGCACTGGGCGCAATGTTCGGGCTCCTGTGGGAGCCGGTGGGTGACGCGCTGAACTGGTTCTCCAAGCAGCTGATCGACCTCGGCGCCTGGGGTGCGGGCATCTTCGGTGTCGCCAACCGTCTGCTCATCCCCATCGGAATGCACCAGTTCCTGAACGTCTTCTTCTGGTTCCAGGCAGGCGAGTACACCGAACCGGACGGCACGACCGTCCAGGGCGACCTCACCCGCTTCTTCGCCGAGGACCCCTCCGCGGGCCAGTTCATGTCCGGCTTCTTCCCGATCTTCATGTTCGGCCTGCCGGCCGCCGCGCTCGCCATCACGCACTGCGCCCGGCCCGAGCACCGCAAGCGGGTGGGGGGCCTGATGTTCGCGGCCGCCCTGACCTCCTTCGTCACCGGTGTCACCGAGCCGCTGGAGTTCTCCTTCATGTTCGTGGCGCCGCTGCTGTACGGGATCCACGCCCTGCTCACGGGCGCCTCGATGGCGATCACCTGGGCGCTCGGCGTCCACGCGGGCTTCAGTTTCTCGGCCGGGTTCATCGACTACATCGTGTACTGGCACCTGGACACGAAGCCATGGCTGATCATTCCGATCGGCGCCTGCTTCGCGGTCGTCTACTACGTGATCTTCCGGATCGCCATCACGGCGTTCAACATCCCAACCCCCGGGCGGGAACCGGAGGAGATCCAGGAACAGCTGGAGAAGGACGCCACCAAGGCGTAGGGCCTTTGTCTGCATTGACCGGTTATGGCCGAGGCCACAGAAATCACAGGTTCCTTATCCCACCCTCACCGTGCTACAACAGGTCTACACCTCTGACTGGTGTAGACCACGCGGTTTCAAACCACCGCGTTCCCCCTGAGACGCTGCCGTCCCCCTCTGCCCCTGGTCCCGGGCGGCGCCTTGCCCACTGGAGGAAGTTGTGTCCACGGCTAGCGCCGCCCCCGCGGCCCAGAAGAAGAAGGGCGCCGGCGTGATGGCTGTCATGCAGCGCATCGGCCGCAGCCTCATGCTGCCGGTCGCGGTGCTGCCGGCGGCCGCGCTGCTCGTGCGTTTCGGCCAGCCCGACATGCTCGCGAGGGAGTCGTTCCCGGACTTCGTCACCAAGATAGCCGGGTACATGGCGGCCGGTGGCGACGCGATCCTCGCCAACATGGCGCTGCTGTTCGCCGTCGGTATCGCCATCGGTTTCGCCAAGAAGTCGGACGGCTCGACGGCGCTGGCTGCGGTGACCGGCTACTTGGTCTTCAAGAACGTGCTGGCCACGTTCACGGACCCGAACCTGGACAAGGTCGCCAAGGTCGTCGACGGCAAGATCGTCATGACCGAGGCCCCGGTGGACGCCAAGGTCCTCGGCGGCGTGGTGATGGGCATCGTCGTCGCCCTGCTGTACCAGAAGTTCTACCGGACCAAGCTGCCGGACTGGGCGGGCTTCTTCGGCGGTCGCCGCCTCGTCCCGATCCTCTCCGCCTTCGCGGGCCTGGTCATCGGCATCGTCTTCGGCCTGATCTGGCCGGTCCTCGGCACGGGTCTGCACAACGTCGGCGAGTGGCTGGTCGGCTCCGGGGCGGCCGGCGCGGGCATCTTCGGTGTCGCCAACCGTGCGCTGATCCCGATCGGCATGCACCACCTGCTGAACTCCTTCCCGTGGTTCCAGGCCGGCACGTACGAGGGCAAGAGCGGCGACATCGGGCGCTTCCTCGCCGGCGACCCGACCGCCGGACAGTTCATGACCGGCTTCTTCCCGATCATGATGTTCGCCCTCCCGGCGGCCTGCCTGGCGATCGTGCACTGCGCCCGCCCCGAGCGCCGCAAGGTCATCGGCGGCATGATGTTCTCCCTCGCGCTGACCTCGTTCCTCACCGGTGTGACCGAGCCGATCGAGTTCACGTTCATGTTCATCGCTCCGGTGCTGTACGCGGTCCACGCGGTGCTGACCGGTGTCTCGATGGCGCTGACCTGGGCGCTCGGCATGCGGGACGGCTTCGGCTTCTCGGCCGGCGCGGTGGACTTCTTCCTGAACCTGGGTATCGCGTCCAACCCGTGGGGCCTGGCTCTGGTGGGCCTCTGCTTCGCGGCGGTCTACTACGTGGTCTTCCGCTTCGCGATCACCAAGTTCAACCTCCCGACGCCGGGCCGCGAGTCCGACGAGGAGCTGGCGGAGCTGCAGAAGGCCGAGGCCAAGTAAGCGGTTCTCGCAAGCACGCACGCAGATGCCCCGCCTTCCGTACCGGAGGGCGGGGCTTTCCGCATACCTCGGCCTTGCCCGCTCACTGCGCTCACTCCACCGGTCTGGCTCCGCTCGCTCCTCGGCCTCACTCCTCGGCCTCGCTCCTCGGCCGGCACGCACAGCACCGGGACCGTCGACAGATGCAGCAGCTTGTGCGGGGTCGAGCCGAGCAGAGCGTCCCGCATCGGGCTCTCGCCGTAACTGCCGACGATGATCACCCGCGCGTCATGGCGGCCGGCTGCTTCGAGGAGCGCCTCCGCCGGTTTCTTGTCGATGATCTCGACGGCCGACGGTACGCCCGCGTCGTCGGCGGCCTCGACCGCGTGCGCGAGGGCGATACGTCCGGTCTGCCGGATGGCTTCGTAGTGGGCCCGGTACTCCTCCCGCAGCACGCCCGGGGCCGCGCTCCGAAGACCAGCACGAGCGGTTCGCCGAACGCCGCCGACACCTCGAGCGCGACCCGCAGCGCACGCACCGAGCCGGGCGACTCGTCATACCCCAGGACGACCTACATCCCAGGGCCCCTTGGTGCCGCGTGCGACCTCGGGGTCGGCCACCCCGGGGCGCTCGCTCCAGAACCTCGCTGCCGTGAGGCGTCGCGCAGCCATGAGCAACAGCCCCACGATCAGGATGAAGATGCCGATGACGAGTGGCGGGCCGAAGCCGAACCACGAGACACCGCTGTAGGAGTTCGCGGGGTCGGACATGTCGATGACGGACTCCACGAGCAGCCATGCCAGCAGCGCAGCGCCGATCAGCGGGCCCACCCCGATGAGGAAGAAGTTGCGGACGCTCTCGGTCAGCTGGCGCCGGTAGTACACGGCGCAGGCGACTCCGGTCAGCGCGTAGTAGAACGCGATGAGCAGCGACAGTGCAGTGAGCGAGTCGAAGAGGGCGTTCTCGCTGATCCGGCTGACGCCGAGGTACCAGGCGATGGCGACGACGGCGACGGCCCACGTGCTCACGTACGGCGTACGGAAGCGCGGGTGGATCCGGGCGAAGACGGACGGCAGCGCACCCCGGCGGGCCATCGACAGTCCCGTGCGCGACGACGGGATGATCGTCGTCTGCGTCGAGGCCAGCGCGGACGTCGAGACCGCGAACAGCACCAGCCAGTCCCAGCCGCCCATGACCTGACCTGCGAGCAGGGCGAAGACGAACTCCTCCTTGGCGGCGTTCTCGGCGAGGAAGGCCGGTCCGGCGAACGCCACGACCGCGATGCCGACCGACAGGTACGTCACCAGCAGCACGATCGTCGACCAGATGCCGGCTCGTCCGGGGGCACTTGCCGAGTTCCTGACCTCTTCGGTGAGGTTGACCGCCGACTCCCAGCCCCAGTACATGAACACGCCCAGCAGCAGACCTCCGGTCAGTGCGGCGCCGCCGGCCCCGAACGGGTTCAGCCACTCGATCTCCGGTTGGACGGGACCGAGGGGGCTCGTACCCGCGTAGACGCGGTAGATCGCGACGACGGCGAAGGCGAGCAGCGAGACGACCTGGGCCAGGATGAGCACGTTCTGCACATGGGCCGACGCCTCGGTGCCGATGACGCAGATGGTCGTCATCACGAGGATGACGACCACTGTCAGCAGCTGGCGTACGAAGTCGTTCGCGGCCCAGCTGTCCGGGCCGACGGTGAGCAGGCCGAAGCCGACGGCGACGTCGGCGAGCGAGCCGACCACCAGCACGCCGGTCATCATGATCGCCCAGCCGCCGATCCACCCCGCCCAGGGGCCCATGGCCCGGGTGACCCACGAGAACGTCGTGCCGCAGTCCTGGTCGACCCTGTTGAGGTAGAAGAATGCCGACGCGATCAGCAGCATCGGCACGAAGGACGCGAGCACCACGCCGGGGGCGTAGATGCCCACCAGAGCCACGACCGCGCCGATGACCGCGGCGAGGGAGTACGCGGGCGAGGTGGAGTTGATGCCGATGACCAGCGCGTCGAGGAACCCGATCGCGTTGTGCTTGAGCTCCCCCGGCCCCTCCTTGTGGTGCGAGCTGGGCGGGGGCGGGCGGTCCATGACGTCATCGGCCATGTGTCCTCGCAGATCAGGGCGATGTGTCGCTTTCACGTAATTTTAGCGAGGCGGGCCGAAGGGGGCCTGCGCGGTACTGCGGCACATCGGTACTGCGCTGCTTCGGTACTGCGGCACATCGGCGCTGCACTGCTGCGCTACGAGGACAGGCCCTAGATCTCGTAGACCGCGCCCGCGACCGCCAGCTCGGCGGGCCCGTCGTACACCGCGCGGGCGTCCGCCAGGTTCCGCTCGGCGTCCGTCCACGGCGGGATGTGGGTGAGCACGAGACGCCGCGCCCCGGCACGGGCGGCGTGGGCTCCGGCCTCCCGGCCGTTGAGGTGGAGGTCCGGGATGTCTTCCTTGCCGTGCGTGAAGGCCGCCTCGCAGAGGAAGAGGTCGGTGCCGTCGGCGAGCTCGACGAGGGGGTCGCAGACGCCCGTGTCGCCGGAGTACGTGAGCGAGCGGCCGTCGTGTTCGACGCGGATGGCGAAGGTGTCCACGGGGTGCGCGACCTTCTCCGTGCGGACCGAGAACGGGCCGATCTCGAAGGAGCCCGGCTTGAGCGTGTGGAAGTCGAAGACCTCGCTCATCGACTTGTCCGAGGGGGTGTCCGCGTAGGCGGTGGTGAGGCGCTGCTCCGCACCCTCGGGCGCGTACACCGGGATGGCGTCGCAGCGGCCGCCGTCGTGGCGGTAGTAGCGGGCCACGAAGTATCCGCACATGTCGATGCAGTGGTCCGCGTGCAGATGACTGAGAAAGATGGCGTCGAGGTCGTAGAGACCGATGTGGCGCTGCAGCTCGCCGAGGGCGCCGTTACCCATGTCGAGGAGCAGCCGGAAGCCGTCGGCCTCTACGAGGTAGCTCGAACAGGCCGATTCCGCGGACGGGAACGACCCCGAGCAGCCGACGACGGTGAGCTTCATGGAGCTTGAACCTCCGTGGACGGTCGTTCGTGAACGGGGAACGGGGCGGGCTGAGGGGCGAGCGCGGGGGAGGTCGTGCGGTTTGTTGAGCGTACGGCGCGAAGGGGTCGGCCGCTCCTTCGCGGCGGCTCGTTGTGGGGGAACTCACCTGCCCTGTCACCGGATAGGACGAGGTGCGCGGGCGTGTGTGCGGTGCGCACGGCACCGGGTGCGCGCCGGTACCGTCTGAGGTATGGATACGTCCTGGTGGCTGGCGCTCGGCGCGGTGGTGGTGATCGCGCTGGTGGCTGCGGTGATGCGGGTACGGCCCGGGGGGCGGGTGCGCCCGCCCGGCAGGCCGCGCGGGCGCGTGGCAGGTCCCCCGGCGCCGGCCGGCCCGAAGCGGCGTCCGCAGCCGGGCGAGATCTGGTGGGCGGATGTTCCGTACGAGGACGGACCCGGCTCCAAGGACCGGCCGTGCCTGGTCCTGCGGGTCCACGGCGGCGCGGCCCGCGTCGCCAAGATCACCAGCAAGTACCACGACGCGCGCCCCGGCGTGATCCCGCTCCCGCCGGGTGCGGTGGGCGACGCGCACGGCCGCCCGAGCTTCCTGGAGACGGATGAGGTGCGGGAGGTCCGGGTCCGCGACTTCCGCCGCCGTGTCGGGGTGGTGGACCCGCTGCTGTGGGACCAGGTGCGGCACCTGTCGCCGTAACCGGGGCGAGCCCCGGAGCCCCGTACGCCCTTGAGGCGCGTCCTCGATCGCCGGACGCGGCCGGGTCTGCCGGCCCGTCCGGCGATCGAGGAGCGGGGTCCGGGCGCGGGCTCCCCGGGTGTCCGGGGCGGGGTCCCGGGTCAGGCCCAGAGCTGGCCGTGCAGCGTTTCGATCGCGGCCTCGGTCGTCGGGGCCGTGTAGACGCCCGTCGAGAGGTACTTCCAGCCGCCGTCGGCGACGACGAAGACGATGTCCGCGGACTCGCCCGCCTTGAGCGCCTTCTTGCCGACACCGATCGCGGCGTGCAGCGCCGCGCCCGTGGACACGCCCGCGAAGATGCCCTCCTGCTGCAGGAGCTCACGGGTGCGGGCCACCGCGTCGGCCGAGCCGACCGAGAAGCGGGAGGTGAGGACGGAGGCGTCGTACAGCTCCGGGACGAAGCCCTCGTCGAGGTTGCGCAGGCCGTAGACGAGGTCGTCGTAGCGCGGCTCCGCGGCGACGATCTTGATGTCGGGCTTGTGCTCGCGCAGGAAGCGGCCGACGCCCATGAGCGTGCCCGTGGTGCCGAGGCCCGCGACGAAGTGGGTGACGGAGGGCAGGTCGGCGAGGATCTCGGGGCCGGTGGTGGCGTAGTGGGCGCCCGCGTTGTCCGGGTTGCCGTACTGGTAGAGCATCACCCAGTCCGGATGTTCGGCGGCCAGCTCCTTCGCGACGCGGACCGCCGTGTTGGAGCCGCCCGCGGCCGGCGACGAGATGATCTCGGCGCCCCACATCGTGAGCAGGTCACGGCGCTCCTGCGAGGTGTTCTCCGGCATCACGCAGACGATGCCGTAGCCCTTGAGCTTCGCCGCCATCGCCAGCGAGATCCCGGTGTTGCCGCTGGTCGGCTCCAGGATCGTGCAGCCGGGGGTGAGCCGGCCGTCCTTCTCCGCCTGCTCGATCATGTGGAGCGCGGGGCGGTCCTTGACCGAGCCGGTCGGGTTGCGGTCCTCGAGCTTGGCCCAGATGCGGACGTCCTCCGACAGGGAGAGCCGGGGCAGCCGGACCAGCGGCGTGTTGCCGACCGCGGCGAGCGGGGAGTCGTAGCGCATCCGGGATCAGACCATGCCGCCGGCCACGGCCGGCAGAATCGTGACGTTGTCGCCGTCGGACAGCTTGGTGGAGATGCCGTCGAGGAAACGGACGTCCTCGTCGTTCAGGTACACGTTCACGAAGCGCCGCAGCTGGTCCCCGTCCACGATCCGGGTCTGGATTCCGGTGTGCCGGGTCTCCAGGTCGGCGAAGAGCTCGGCGAGGGTGTCCCCGTTGCCCTCCACGGCCTTGGCGCCGTCGGTGTAGGTGCGGAGGATGGTCGGGATGCGGACCTCGATGGCCATGGCATGGGCTCCTGTCGGAAGGACGTAGGGGCGATACGTGTGGGGCGCGCGGCTCGGCCCCCCGCGCGGGGGTTGGTGCGGAGGGTGGTGCGCTCGGGGCCGTGGCTCAGGCCGGACGGCGGTCCGCGCAGCGCGTACAGATGGCGCTGGCGAGGCGGCACAGGTCGACGTGCAGCCGCGCAACGAGCAGCATGCCCGGCGTCTTCTCGCTCACGTCGTTCGAAACCATGCGGTCATCGTAACGATTCCCGCTCCGGCTCCCGGAATGTGATCTCGCATCGTGGACCCGAACTGTTCGTCAGGCGGACGCTCGGTACTCAGTACGCCTCGACGACCTTGACGTCCTCCTCGGTGATCTCACCCTCGACGATCCGGAACGAGCGGAACTGGAACGGTCCCGCGTCGTCCGTGTCCGCCGTGGACACCAGGACGTAGTGCGCGCCGGGCTCGTTGGCGTACGAGATGTCGGTACGGGACGGGTAGGCCTCGGTCGCCGTGTGGGAGTGGTAGATGATCACCGGCTCCTCGTCGCGGTCGTCCATCTCCCGGTACAGCTTGAGCAGATCCGCCGAGTCGAACTCGTAGAACGTGGGCGAGCGGGCGGCGTTCAGCATCGGGATGAACCGCTCGGGCCGTCCCTCGCCGACGGGTCCTGCGACCACGCCGCAGGCCTCGTCGGGGTGGTCCGCGCGGGCGTGGGCGACGATCTGGTCGTACAGGGCCTGGGTGATGGTCAGCATGGGGACGAGAATAGGCGGACGGCCACCGGATCTGAGATCCGGGGACCATTGACTGAGATCATTCCCGCGGCTCGGGGTCGTGGCAGGTCTCCGGCCGTCCCTCCGGCCGCCCGTCCGGACGCTCGTGCGGCAAGTCGTCCGGTCGCTCGTGCGGCCGCTCGTCCGGCCGGTCGGACACGGCGAGCAGCGCGTGCACCGTGGTCTCCATCGCACGGCGGGCGGCCTCCGGCTCCAGGCCGCCGCTGCGCCAGTGGTACCAGGCGCCCCATGTGGTCACCGCGTCCAGCCCGTTGAGCAGGTCGGCCCTGCGTCCCTCCGGGAGCCGGCCGAGCTCCACGGCGAAGATCTCGGTCAGCCGCTGCCGGGCGAAGTGCATGACCTGCCGGGTGGCCTCGTCGACGCGCTCGGAGAGCTGGTCCATCCGCATCATGGTCAGCCGCGCCGGCGTGATCCACTCCAGGATGCGGGCGCGCTGCTCGACGAGCGCCGCCACCCGCGCCTCCCGCGGCCCGTCCGTCGGCAACGGCTTGATCTGTGCGGCCAGCTGGTCCAGGCGCCGGGCGATGGCGGTGTCCGCGAGCTGCGCCATGTCGGCGAAGTGATGGAACACCAGGCGCCGGGACACCCCGGCGCGCTCGGCGACACGGTCCGCCGGGAACTGCGTCTGCCCCTCGTCCAGCAGGGACAGCATCGCGTCGGCGATCTTCTCGCGGGTCTGCCGGCCGCGCTCGGTGCGGCCGTCCCGCGCGCCGCCGCGCGCCCGTTCACGAGCTTCGCCCTGCACCGTTTCCCGGGTGCCCGTCCGGGCGCTGCCCGGCGCCTGCGATTCCGCCTGTGGTTGCGGCTGCGGCTGCTTCACGTCGGCTCCTCCCATCCCTGCGTTGACATTGTTGCACTCTCGATGCAACTGTGCGGATTGCACGCCGAGTGCAATAACTTCCGCCGCACGAGAGGGACGGCTCATCCGATGCTCCTGTCCGTAGGGCGCTGGTGCGCCCGCAGACCCAAGCGGACCGTGGCCGCCTGGCTGCTTCTGCTCACCGCCGTGGCCGCCGCGGTGGGCGTGTTCGGAACGGCCACCACCGAGGCCGTGACCATCCCGGGCAGCGACAGCCAGGCGGCACGGGACACGGCCAGAGCCTTCTCCGACGCGGCCTCCGGCCGGCAGCCCGTCGTCCTGTACGCACCGCCGGGCGCCCCGCCCCTCACCGCGGCCGGGCAGCGCGAGGCGGTCGAGGAGGCCGCGCGGGCCATCGAGGACGTGGCACACGTCACGGCCGTCACCACGCCCTACGAACCGGCGGGCCGCGGCGCCCTCAGTGCCGATGGCCGGACGGGTCAGCTCGTGGTCGAACTCGACGTCACCGGCCGGGACATCACGCCCGGAACCACCCGGAGCATCACGGACGCGGCCGCCGAGGCCACCGGGGCCGGCATCGAGGTGACCCCCGGCGGCGATCTCGCCGCCGCCGCGGACAAGGGCTCCAGCGGGCACAGCGAGATCATCGGGCTGGCGGCCGCCTTCGTCATCCTCGCCGTGGGCTTCGGCAGCCTGGTCGCGGCGGGGGTCCCGCTGCTCACGGGGACGATCGGCCTGGCCGTCTCCCTGTGTGCGATCGGCCTGGCGGGCCACCTGATGGACATGCCGTCCTCGGGCACGACCATCGCGGCGATGATCGGTCTCGGCGTGGGCATCGACTACACGCTCTTCTGCCTGACCAGGTTCCGTGAGCTGCGGGCGGCCGGCCTGGGCGTCGAGGAGGCGGCCGCGCGCACCACGGCCGGCTCCGGCAAGGCCGTCGTGTTCGCGGGCAGCGCGGTCATCGCCGCGCTCGCCGGGCTCGCGCTGGGCGGCCTGCCGCTGCTCCACGCGCTGGCGCTCGCGCCGGGGATCGCCGTACTGGTCGCCATGGCGGCCACGCTCACCCTGCTGCCCGCCGTGCTCTCGCTGCTCGGGCGGCGGCTCACACCCAAGGCGCGTGCGACGGACCCCGTGAGCGGGGCGACGGACCCCGCGAACGAGGAGACGGACCCAGGGCGCGGGGAGACGTCCGGCGCGGCGCTGCCCGATGCCGGACGGGAACACCCCGATGCCGGACAGGAGCGCCCCGATGCCGGCCGGGAACGCCCTGAAGCCGGACAGGAGCGCCTCCGCGGCTGGGGCCGCATCGCCGGGTACGTGGCCTCGCGGCCGTGGCGCTGTCTCCTGGCCGCGCTCGTCCTTACCGGTGTGCTCGCCGCCCCCGCCGCGCAGTTGACCTTCGGTCAGCTCGACGCGGGCGACAAAGCCACCGGAACGGCGAGCCGGACCGCGTACGACCGGCTGGCCGACGCCTTCGGCCCCGGCGCCAACGGCCCCCTGCAGATCGTGTCCACGCTGCCCACCCCGGCGTCCGGCCCCGGCGACACCCGGATCACGGACGTCACCGCCGCCCTGCGCACGGCCCACGGCGTCACGGCCGTCGGACCCGCGCAGCTGGACGCCGACGGCACACACGCGCGCTGGCAGGTCACCCCCACCACCGCGCCCGGCGACCCGGCCACCGTCGAACTGGTCCATCTGCTGAGGGACGAGACCCTGCCCGACGCCACCGCGGGCACCGGCCAGGTGACCCATGTCGGCGGAGCCACCGCCGCCCAGGCCGATCTGAACGAACGTCTGGGCCGGCGGCTGCCGCTGGTCGTGGGCTTCGTCCTCGCCGTCGCCGCTCTGCTCCTGCTGGCAGCCTTCCGCTCCCCGGTCGTCGCGGTGAAGGCCGCACTGATGAACCTGGTTTCGGTCGCCGCGTCCTGCGGTGTGCTCACCGCGGTCTTCCAGTGGGGCTGGGGCGCGTCCCTGATCGGGCTCGAAGGCCCGATACCGATCCCCGGATACGTCCCCCTGCTGATGTTCGCCGTACTGTTCGGACTCTCCATGGACTACGAGGTCTTCCTGCTCAGCGCGGTCCGGGCGGCCTATCTGCGCGACGGGGACACCCTGCGGGCCGTGATCACCGGGCTCGCCGCAACCGGGCGGATCATCACCTCCGCCGCACTGATCATGGTCAGCGTCTTCCTCAGCTACCTGCTGTCCGACGACCCCGTGGTCAAGATGTTCGGCATCGGCCTGGCCACGGCCGTCGCGCTGGACGCCACCGTCGTCCGCGGCGTTCTCGTCCCGTCCACGATGGTCCTGCTGGGCCGCGCCAACTGGTGGCTGCCCCGCTGGCTGGACCTGCTGCTGCCGCACATGGCCGTCGAGGACGACGGCCACGTCCCGGCCCCGGCCGCTCCCGCGCCGGGCAGCGCCTCCCTCGTCGGCGTGAAAGGCTCAGCGTGATCCGGATTTTGGCCCGCGGCCCAAGACGGCTGCTGTGGACGTCGCTCGCGCTGGGTGCGGTACTCGCCGCGCTGCCCCTCGCCGACCGGATCGCCGCCGCGGTCGCCGAGGAGCGGCTCGCCGAGCGGATCGCCGGAGCGCAGAGTGCCGTGGTCGGCACCCCGCGGGTGAGCATCGACGCCTTCCCCTTCCTGCTGAACGCCGCAGAGGGAACGTTCCCCCGGGTGGCGGTACGGGCCGACGCCGTGACCGGGGAAGGGCAGCCCGTACAGGCGTCGGTGGAGCTGCGCGACGTCAGGGAAAAGGCCGGTGCGTACACGGCCGCTGCCGCCGACGCACGGTTCACCGCGCCCTTCGGCTCCTTCGGCGCCGGTCCCGGCGAGGGCGCTTCGCTCTCCGCGGACGCGGACGGACGCCTGCGCGTCGAGCGTGAGTTCCTCGGTCTGCCGCTGGTTGTCGTCGCCGAGCTGCGGCTGGCCGGGCGCACCATCACCGTGGTGCCCGTCGCCGCGTCGTTCGCGGGGCGGCCGGTCGACCCGGCGGGCCCCCGTATCGCCGCGGCCTTCGAGGGCCGTCAGCGCACCGTGCCGGAGCTGCCCGCCGGGCTCACCCCGACCGATGTCTCGGTCGGCGATGCCGGCGTGACGCTCCACGCCCGCGCGAGGGACGTCCGGCTCACCCCGGGCGGGTCCGGAGCCTGACGCACATCGGGTCATGCCGGGCGAGGAGGCCCGGCATGACCCGATGGATGGTGCGAGGGGAGCGTGCCGTTACTTGGCGACGTCCGCGTACTCGCGGGTGGGCGCGGCGGTGAGCTGCGCCTTGCGGGACTTCTTCATGAAGGCCCAGCCGATGGCGAGCGCGACGGCCCAGCCGGCGCCGACGTACAGGCTCACACGGGAGTCCGGGTCGTACGCGATCAGGCCCGTCACGAAGAGCAGGAACACCAGGGCGATCCAGCTGCAGACCGCGCCGCCGGGAGCCGGGAACGAGGAGGCGGGCAGCCGTCCGGCCTCGACCGCGCGGCGGTAGCGGATGTGGCTGACGAGGATCATGATCCAGGTCCAGATGCCGGCCGCGGTGGCCACCGAGGTGACGTAGCCGAACGCCTTCTCCGGGACGACGTAGTTGAGGAGCACGCCGATGCCCATGAGGGCCACGGAGACGGTGATGCCGATGGCCGGGGTCTTGCTGGCGGCCAGCTTGCCCAGGACCTTCGGGGCCTCGCCGTTGGAGGCCAGGTCGCGCAGCATACGGCCGGTCGAGTACATGCCGGAGTTGCAGGACGACAGGGCCGCGGTGAGGACGACGAAGTTGACGATGGCCGCACCGGCCGGGATGCCGATCTTGGCGAAGGCGGCGACGAAGGGGCTCACGCCGGGCGCGAACTCCGTCCACTTGACCACGCACAGGATGACCGTGAGGGCACCGACGTAGAAGAGGGCGATCCGCCAGGGCAGCGAGTTGATGGCCTTGGGCAGGGTCTTCTCGGGGTTCTCGGACTCACCTGCGGTGACGCCGACCAGCTCGACGGCGAGGTAGGCGAACATCACGCCCTGCAGGGTCATCAGGCTGGAGCCGATGCCCTTGGGGAAGAAGCCGTCGAAGGCCCACAGGTTGGAGACGGCGGCGGTGTCACCCGCGGCGCTGAAGCCGAAGGTCAGCACACCGAGACCGATGACGATCATGCCGACGAGCGCGGTCACCTTGACCATCGAGAACCAGAACTCGATCTCGCCGAAGAGCTTCACCGAGATCAGGTTGGCGACGTAGAGGACGACCAGGAAGACCAGGGCCGTGACCCATTGCGGGACCGAGGGGAACCAGTAGTTGATGTAGATCGCGGCGGCGGTGAGCTCCGCCATGCCGGTCACGATCCACATCAGCCAGTACGTCCAGCCGGTGACATAGCCGAAGAACGGGCCGAGGAACTCCCGGGAGTACTCCGCGAAGGAACCGGAGACCGGCCGGTAGAGGAGCAGCTCGCCGAGCGCCCGCATGATGAAGAAGATGATCACGCCCGCGAGGGCGTACATGAGGATGAGGCTGGGTCCGGCCTTCGCGATGTTCGCTCCGGCTCCCAGGAACAGGCCCACACCGATGGCGCCACCGATGGCGATCATCTGGACCTGGCGGGGGCCGAGCCCACGCTCGTATCCCTCGCTCGAAGTTGCCGCGGCCTCGTTGCCGTCATGCTTGTCGACCCGCGCTGAGGTCATGGATGCTGCGCCTTTCTCCATGCTGACCCGCGCCGCTTGCGTACGGCTGCGGATCAGGTCCTGATCCCCCCGGATATGGATGGAGTGCCACCGGCGGTCTGCCGGTCGAAGCGCACCCGGAAACAGGGGTGGCGTCTCCGGGCGGTCGTGAAGATTTATCACGGCCGCAACATTGATCCATTCAGGGCGATGTGACGCACCGCACAGGAAGAACCGGACAAACCTCACCTGGCGCAGCAAAGCAGGGTGAGTGAGTGACGCGATCGTTATCCGGATTTGAGTGTCCGTTGAGCGAACAGCGCCGGGTGTCGCGGTGGCCCTACGGCATCATCGTCTCGACGAGCGTCTCCTGGAGCGCACCGAGCCAGAGGTACGCCATGACCATCGGCTTGCGCGGGTCGGAGTCCGGCAGCCGGTACAGCTCGCCGCCCTCGTCCTCGTCGGTGACCTCGAGCCGGGTGCCGATGGTGAGCCGCAGGTCGTTGAGCGCGCCGAGCCAGTGCTGGGAGTCGTCAGCGGTCAGCTTCAGAACCGCGCCGCCCTCGCCCGTCGAGGTGAGCGCGTCGAGATTGCGGACGACCGCGAGGGCGTCGTCGCGCTTGCGGCCGCGCAGATCGTTCTCCGTGAAGCGCCGGAACTCGGCGGAGAACTCACGGAGTTCATCGGCGTTGTCGGCGCCTTCGCCCTCCGGGCCGCCGTACGCGTCCGGGAAGAGGCGGGCCAGCGCCGGGTCGGAGGGCGGCTCGCTCGGGCCGTCCGCGAAGAGCGCGGCGAGCGGGTCCTCCCCCTTGGCGGGCTCGTCGCCCGGGCCGATCAGCTCCAGCAGTTGGACGGCGAGCGAGCGGAGGATGGAGATCTCGACCTCGTCGAGAGCGACGGCGGCGCCACCACCGGGCAGCGCTTCGAAGTGTCCGGCCATCACTTACGTTCCTGGGAGAGCGTCGCCCACAGTCCGTAGCCGTGCATCGCCTGCACGTCACGTTCCATTTCTTCGCGGCTGCCGCTGGAGACGACCGCGCGGCCCTTGTGGTGGACGTCCAGCATCAGTTTGTGGGCCTTGTCCTTGGTGTAGCCGAAGTAGGCCTGGAAGACGTACGTGACGTAGCTCATCAGATTGACCGGATCGTTGTGGACGATCGTCACCCAGGGGACGTCGGGTTCGGGTACGGCGAAGGTCTCCTCGGCCGACTGGGTCTGCTCGATCTCTAGAGGCACAGTCACTCCACCCATGCTGCCACCCGAGGGGCGCTGTCGCACAAACGACCCCGCGCGTTTCGCGGACATCTCGTCACTCTGACGAGATTGGGGGTAGCATCCTTTGCATGGCTGCGATCCCCGGGGCCGACCTCCTGTCCCCCGGCCTGCCCGATCGGCAGCTCAGGACGAGAGTGCGAGGTTGACCGTTGTGAACGTTGGGGATCTGGGGCTGCCGGTGGACGTGCCGTCGACCGCGCTCTTCACCGACCAGTACGAGTTCACGATGCTCCAGGCGGCGCTGAGGGCCGGGACCGCCGATCGCCGCTCGGTCTTCGAGGTCTTCACCCGACGGCTGCCCGAGGGCCGCCGCTACGGCGTGGTCGCGGGCATCGGACGCGTCCTGGACGCCGTGGAGAACTTCCGGTTCGACCCGGGCGTGCTCGGCTTCCTCCACGACCGGCGGATCGTCGACGAGCCGACCCTCCAGTGGCTGTCCGACTACCGCTTCAGCGGCGACATCTGGGGCTACCCGGAGGGCGAGGTGTACTTCCCCGGCTCGCCGATCCTGCGGGTCGAGGGCTCCTTCGCCGAGTGCGTGCTGCTGGAGACCGTGATCCTGTCGATCCTCAACCACGACTCGGCGATCGCGGCCGCCGCCTCCCGTATGTCGTCCGCCGCCGGCGGGCGCAGGCTCATCGAGATGGGCGCCCGGCGCACGCACGAGCTCTCCGCCGTCGCCGCCTCGCGCGCCGCGTACGTCGGAGGCTTCAACTCCACCTCCGACCTCGCCGCGGGGTTCCGCTACGGCATCCCGACGGTCGGCACCAGCGCGCACGCCTTCACCCTGCTGCACGACACCGAGCGGGACGCCTTCCGGGCCCAGGTGGAGTCACTCGGACGGGGGACGACCCTCCTCGTCGACACGTACGACGTCGCCGAGGCCGTCCGTACCGCCGTCGAGGTCGCCGGTCCGGAGCTCGGTGCCGTACGCATCGACTCCGGGGACCTGCTGCTGGTCGCCCACCGGGTACGGCAGCAGCTGGACGAGCTGGGGGCGCGGAACACGAAGATCGTCGTGACGTCGGACCTCGACGAGTACGCGATCGCCTCGCTGGCCGCGGCGCCCGTGGACGCGTACGGAGTGGGTACCCAGCTGGTCACCGGCAGCGGTCACCCGACCTGCTCCATGGTCTACAAGCTGGTCGCCCGCGCCGCCTCCGCCGACCCGCAGGCCCCGCTCACCCCGGTGGCGAAGAAGTCCCTCGGCGGGAAACTGTCCGTGGGAGGCCGCAAGTGGGCCGCCCGCCGGGCCGACGACGAGGGCGTCGCCGAGGCCGAGGTGCTGGGCACCGGACAGGTCCCGGACGCGCTCGCGGACCGGCAGCTGCTGGTGGAGCTGGTCAAGGGCGGCGAGATAGTCGCCCGTGAGCCGCTGGACGCGGCGCGTGAGCGGCACATCGCGGCGCGTGCGGCGCTGCCCATGTCGGCGGTCCAGCTGTCCCGTGGCGAGCCGGTGATCCCCACGGAGTACCTGTAAACCGCATGAACCCCGGATGACCCTGGAGGCAACGACAGCGGTATTAGCAGGCAAATGCCCCCTCCCGCAAGGCGGTTGAAGTCTCTACCCTCAGAACATTGCCGCCGGACCGTCCCCCTCCTCACCCTCCACCGAAGGACACCCGCCATGCACCGCGCATTGATCGTCGTCGACGTTCAGAACGACTTCTGCGAGGGGGGCAGCCTCGCGGTGGCGGGGGGTGCGGATGTCGCCGCCGCCATCACCGACCTGATCGGTGCGGCCCAGCCCGGCTACCGCCACGTCGTGGCCACCCGCGACCACCACATCGATCCGGGCGACCACTTCTCGGAGCACCCCGACTACGTGGACACCTGGCCGGCCCACTGCGTCGCCGGTACGGAGGGGGTCGGCTTCCACCCGAACTTCGCCCCGGTGGTCGCCAGCGGGGCGATCGACGCGGTCTTCGACAAGGGGGCGCACGCGGCGGCGTACAGCGGCTTCGAGGGAACCGACGAGAACGGCTCGACGCTGGCGGAGTGGCTGCGCGCCCACAAGGTCACCGAGGTCGACGTCGTCGGGATCGCGACCGACCACTGCGTGCGCGCCACGGCCCTGGACGCGGCCCGCGAGGGCTTCCGCACGCACGTGCTCCTCGACCTCACGGCCGGGGTCTCCGAGGAGACGACGGACCGGGCGCTGGAGGAGCTGCGGAGCGCGGGCGTGGAGCTGTCCGGGAAGCCGGTGGTGTAGCCCCCGCGCCTCAAGCCCCCGGACGGGCTCCAGTGGCCTGTCCGGGTGCCCGAGGCGAAGCTCCGAGGGAGCTCGAGGACACGGCAGGAGGCCGTACGGGGGTCTTGGGGGCCTGCCCTGGTCACGCTCCGCCCGCGGGCTTCAGCAACGCTCGTATCGGGTGCCACAGCTCCTGCGTCGTGAGGCCCTCGTGCGTGCGCCAGACCAGGCCGTCCGGGTGGTGCAGCACCGCCGTGATCTCGTCCGGCGTCGGCGGTTCCGCGTTCCCCCGCAGATAGACCGCCCGCAGGCCCAGATTCCGCAGCCGGGTCAGGGCGCGGGCGCGGTTCGCCGCATGGACCAGGATCCGTACCGTGCCGCCGTCGCCGGCCGGGCTGGGCAGGCCTATCGCGACCACGACACTGCCTCCTGGCAGTTTGCAGAAGCCTCCGCCGGGCATGCCTCACGCTCCCCCGTACTCACTGTCAATAAGAACTTCGGTCAGACGCACCTAAACACGATCGGCCGCCGCCCGCTAGAGGGCGACGGCCGACCGTGTTCTGACCTGCGGCGATGCGCGTTACTTCGTCGAGGGGCCGACCTTCACGGTGATCGTCTGGCCGTTCTTCGGCTCGTTGACGATCGATATCCGAGTGTTGGTGTCAGCAACCTTGACACCGGCGGTCGCGGTCTCCTCGTACCAGTAGACACCCTTGCGGTCGTCGAAGACCGGGTTGCCCTTGTGCGAGGCGATCTTCAGCGCCGCGTCCGCCTTGTGCAGCGTGAAGGCGTCCGAGCGGAAGGTGCTGAAGGTCGAGTCGTACGACTGGATGCGGTTGCGCAGCAGGGTGCCGTCCGCCCACTTCATCGGCTTGGCGTTGGCGTCGATGGGGAGGACCAGGCCCTGGCCCGGGTGCTGGCTGGTGTTGTTGTCCTTCTGGGAGGTGTCCCAGAGCCAGATCAGCAGACCGTTCTGGTACGGGTAGTGCTCGACCCAGCCGTCCTTCGGCGCCTTGAAGCCGAAGTTGTACGGCCCGACCTTCAGGGTCTGGTCGTACGAGACGTACTGACGGTTCTCGGCCAGGTAGTACTGCTCGTACTCGTTGGTGAAGGACTCACCGATACGGGAGAAGCCCTTCGCGGTCCAGCCGTTGTCGTCACCCTCGGCGTTGTCCGTGAACAGCGGGGCGCCGTCGGCGTTGACGGTGATCGCGTCGGCCGTGAAGCCCTTGCCGCCCGCGCCGCCGTCGGTCTGGTAGCGGAAGCGGACGTCGACCTTCTTGCCCGCGTAGGCGTCCAGCGAGTAGACGAGCTTCTTGTTCCCCCCCGAGGCGCCGGTCAGCGCCGGGGCGTCGCTCGCGTCGCGCGGGATCGCCGCGCCGTCGGCGGTGCCGTCGACGGCGGTCCAGGTGGCGCCGCCGTCCGTCGAGACCTCGGCGTAGAGGAAGTCGTAGTCGGCCTCGATGTCCCACCAGCCCGAGAGCTCGAGGGACGCCTTGGACTTGCCGGTGAGGTCGACGGAGCGGGTGAGGGTGTTCTTGAGGTCGTCACCCATGTTGCTCCACCACTGCTTGGAGCCCTCGGCGGGCTTCACGATGGTGGTGGTGACCTTCTTCTTCGGCAGCTCGACGACGAGGGCCTGCGGGTTCTTGGTGTTGTACTCGGCCACACCCAGCTTGTGGGTGGACTTCGTCGCCGCCTTGCCCTTGGTGTAGTTGAGCCAGCCCAGCTGCAGCTTGTCCCAGGCGGTCATGTCGCCGGGCATGTCACCGATGGAGTCCTGGCCGGTGCCGAGCCACGAGCCGGACGACATCAGGGTCCAGAAGCCGGTGGAGTTGTCACCGCCGCCGGAGGTGTCGTAGTGGTCCGGCAGACCGAGGTCGTGGCCGTACTCGTGGGCGAAGACACCGAGGCCGCCGTTCTCCGGCTGCATGGTGTAGTCGCCGACCCAGATGCCGGTGCTGCCGATCTGGGTGCCGCCGGCCTTGTTGTTCGCCGGGCCGGTCTTGCCGGCGTCGGTGCCGTACGCGTACCAGCGGTGGGCCCACAGGGCATTCGCGCCCTCGGCGCCGCCGCCCGCCGACTCGTCCTCGCCGGCGTGGACGATCTGGAAGTGGTCGATGTAGCCGTCGGCCTCGTTGAAGTTGCCGTCGGCGTCGAAGTCGTAGCGGTCCCACTGGTCGTACTGGGACAGCGCGGCCTTGATCTGCTCGTCGGTCTTGCCCTTGGCCTTCTGGTCGGCCGTCCAGGCGGTGACGCCGTCCTTGACCGCGTCCCAGACGTTGCTGCAGTTGGACTGGCCGCAGTAGTTCGAGCCGTAGCGGGCCTCGTTGTAGTCGACCTTGACCCAGTCGGACACCGTGCCGTCGACCGAGTACCGGCCGGAGGAGGTCCGCTCGTAGTAGGTCTTCAGCGAGTGCTTGGGGTTCCCCTTCTTGTCCTTGCCCTCGCCGAAGTACAGGTCCTGGAAGTGCGCCTGGTTGAAGTCCTTCTGCCAGGCGGTGGAATTGTCCACCTTGCGGTCCGGCTCGGCGATCTTGTTGTGCAGCGGGCCGGGCGTACCGCCGTACTTCTTGACGGGCGGCTTCGGGCCCGCGCCGTCCGGGTCGAACATCGTGGTGTCGTCGACCTTGTCGCCGAACTCCACCAGGATCGTGAAGATCTTGTCGGTCTTCTCCCGTCCGAGCTCGACGTACTTCTTGTCGTCGAGCTTCACGACATTGGACGCGCCGCGCTTCTGCACGGTCGCGTCCCCGGATATGACCTGCTCCAGCGCGGCCTTGCGCTGCTGCTCCTGCTGCTTGCTGAACGGGCCCTCGAGGTCGTGGTCGACTCGGGCCTGGTCGTCGCCCTTGCCGTGGCCCGCGCCGGGCGCCGGGTCATGGCGCTCGATGCCGGCGGAGCCGGAGGGCTTGTTCTCGGCCTGGGCCGTGGTGAAGGCTCCGGCCGTCGCGCCGGTCGCGGCCAGAGCCACGAACACCGCGGACGCTCTGATCGCCCGTCGTCTGCTGGTCACTTGATGGTGTCCTCCCCCGCGCGCCGACGAAACCGCGGACCAACGGATGTGGGGTGGGATCCGCGCGCGGCAGCGCGTGCACAAGTGACGACATTTGACCGGAGTTACTGGAGAAAAGACAGACCTTGACTTGAACAGGCCAACTGCACTATGCAGTAGCGCAGTTCCGGATATCGGACGCATCTCGGATACAAGGCCCCATGCTTCCCCGGCGACCCTCTCGCGCCCTTGCGATCCGGTCAACAGGCGCACCGAGCAGGTCAGTTCATGAGACGAGTGACTCCATGCGCCCCCAGTGCACCGGCACCGTGGGTTAGGTCACGCTTACTACCGGTTCCTCTCGGGCATCCACCGTCGTAGAGTCGCCAGACAGTGCGACCCGTTGCGACACCACCGAATCAATGCTTCGAGGGACGGAAACCGTCATGCCGCGTCCGACTGCCGCACAGCTCGCCTACGGTTCGGCCACCGTCGTCGTCTCGACCGTCGCCATGCTTCTGCTCTCCCGCACCACGACGGGTATCGGCGTCGCGGTGATCGGAGTCTCCGCCCTCGCGCTGGGCCTGCTGGTCGCCGTGACCGTGCCCCTGCCCGCAAAGGCGAAGGCGGCGCGCACGGTCCCTGTGAACCGTGCCGCCGCCCTCGCGGGTCCCGCCCTCACCGTCGACGCCTCCGCGGAGTCCGCCGCCCGGGTGCCCGTCGCCCACGCCGGGGCCGAGCCCCGCGTCGGCGAGCATTCGCTACGCCGCTGACACCTCCACGGTCTTGGCGGCCTTGTCGTGCAGCCCCTGCTTGTACGGCTTGTCGACCAGGATCATGATCAGCAGGATGATCAACCAGACGAGGCCGACACAGTACGGAATCATCGTCGGCAGCCAGAAGACCACGGCCCGCATCAGCGCGGAGCCGGTGTCCGGAGTGCTCCCGTCGTTGAGCATCGCGACGCGCAGGTTCATCACTTTCTTGCCGAGGGTCTGACCGTTCCGTCTGACCATCAGGGTGTCGTAGGCGACATATGCCACGAGCGAGATGAACCAGAACCCGAACGCGGAGAGGGTGAACACATCACCCACGCCGTTCTCCCAGTCGTCGGGATCGGGCCCCGTGGCGAACCCCGTGGCGAAGTACAGGACAACCGCGAGGATCGCGAGCGGGATGCTGACGATCAGCCAATCGAGGAAGCGGGCGAGGATGCGCCTGCCGGAGTTCGCGAGCGGCGGCATGCCACGGAGTGGATCGGTCCCGCCGTAGGGGTCACCTCCGTAGGCGCTCGCATCGTACGGCGGCGGCGCACCGCCGCCGTACGGGGGCCCCGCTCCTGGAGGCGGAGGCGGAGGCGCACCGTACGGAGGACCCCCACCCGGCGGAGGCCCGCCGGGGGGCGGCTGACCCCAGGGTGGCGGACCGCCCGGAGGCGGCGGCGGCTCCTGCGATCCCTGCGGCTCCTGCGGCCTCTTGCGGAACGGGTCGTCCTCGGGCTGCGGGCCGGGCGGCTGGTCGTTGCTCATGGGGGCAGTGCACCCCGCCCGGCCAGGTCCCGCAACGGCTCAGTGCCGTTCGGGGGACCCTCGGGGCCAGAGGGCCGACAGGGCGTCAGCCGGAGTGCCGGCCCGGTACGTCAGCCGGCCACGAACGTGTGCGCCGCCTTGTCGTGCCAGCACTGCCGCCACGGCCGGTCGAAGAGGCACCAGAGCACGTTGACGACGCCGATGAGGAGCACGCCCAGCACCCCGTGCACCAGCCAGCGGCGCAGCGCGGCGCCGAACTGCGGGGGCCCGTGCGACTCGATGTCCCGCACCTCCAGGCCCAGCAGCTTCTTGCCGAGCGTCCAGCCCCATTTCGCGGTCGGCAGTGCCTCGTACAGCGCTCCGAGTACAAGCAGCGCGGCGAACGCGATACCGAACTGGGTGGCGGTCGTACCGTCGAGCAGCCACACGGTGACCGTCTCGCCGGACATCTTCGCCGCCTGGATCTTGTCGTCGATGTGCGTCAGCGCCTTGGAGACGAACGGGAAGGACACCGCTCCGGCGAGTGCGCCCAGCACGACCGTGTCGATCAGCCGGGCCACGAACCGCTTGCCGAGGCCGGCCGGGCGGGCCGCGGCCTGAGCCTGCGCCGCCTGCAGGAAGGGGTCGTTGACCGGGGGCTTCCACGGCACGACCGGCGGTTCATCGGTCTGCTGCTGCGCGAGCCGGTGCACCTGCTGGGCCCACGAAGCGGATCCGCCGCCCGCCCCGGCGGACAGAGGCGGCTGCTGCTGCGCGGGGACCTGGGGCTGTGCCTGCTGCTGCGGCTGCGGGTGCAGCTGCTGAGCCTGGGGCTGTTGCGGAGCCTGCGGCTGCTGCGGCTGCTGCGGCTGCGGCTGCGGCTGCGGCGTCATCGTACGGATCGCCATCGTGCCCTCGGCGGGCGGCGTACCGCCCTGCGGGCGCTGGGCGCGGATGGTGACGGTGCCGTCGGTGACCGGCTGTGCCTCATCGGCCCCGGCCCCGCCCACGCTGCGCACGCCCGGGAGCGCGCCCCCGGTCGGGTCCGCCTGCGCGGCGTCGGAGCGATCCGCCGCCTGGCCGGCGGCTCGGTCGAACCGGACCCCGGGCGTGCGGTCCGCGGCCGGGCCCGCCGTGCGCGGGTCCTGCGCTGCCGCCGCGCCGCCTGCGCGGGAGTCCGGGCGTCCGCCCGCCGCCGCGTCTCCGGGAAGCCGGTCCCAGGCCTGGCCGGCGGTCGGGGCCGAACTGTCCGTGCCGGCTCCCGGCGCACTGCCCGCGCGGGGGTCCTGCGCAGGTGAGCCCCAGGAGACCCGGCGGTCGCGGTCGCCGCCGAAGCCGGTCTGGCGGGAGGCGTCGGCCTGCCAGGCGGAGGAGGGCTCGGGGCGGACGTCGGCAGACGCCTCCGGGTCCTCGTCCAGGAAGACGGGGCCGGTCTCCTCGACCGACGGGACCGACGGAACAGCCGGGACGGCTGGGGCGACCGGGGTGCCGGCCGCCGCAGCCGCGGGCGGCGACGGCATCGCCTCGCCGTCCTTCGGTGCCGGCCGGCTCGTACCCGGCACCCAGGAAGCACCGTTCCAGTAACGGACATATCCGGGGATGGACGGATCGGGGTAGTAGCCGGGCGTGGGGCTGCCATCGCCGGTTGCCGGGGTTGGGGCGCTCATCACCGTGGTCCCGTATCTCCTGGAAGGCGTCGAGGGTATCGAGGGCGTCGACTCAAGGGTCCACATCTATCAGACCGTCGCACACACCTGGGCCCATCCCGCCCTAAGGACCACTTTCCGGTAACGCTGTGCCCCACCGGCACGCTCGTGTGCCATGTCACTGAGAAGTTGATGGCGAAAGTCGCGTAATAGTCGGCGGGGAAGGCGCTCTCTCCCTGCGTGGCCCGCTCCAGGGCCTCGTACCAGGAAAGGAAGTCGCACTCTCATGCACACCGTGGTGGAACGCGAGCTGGACCTCAAGCTGGTGCTGTCGCCGGATCACAGCACCCCTGTACCGGCCAGGCTGACCTACCGCACGGACGATCCGTACGCCGTGCACATCACCTTTCATGTCGGCTCCGAGCACCCCGTGTACTGGACCTTCGCCCGTGAACTGCTGGTCGAGGGGATCTTCCGGCCGTGCGGGCACGGCGACGTCCGTATCTGGCCGACCAAGGTCGAGGGGTGCAGCGTCATCCTGATCGCGCTGACGTCACCGGACGGCGACGCCCTGCTGGAGGCACCCTCCGCACAGGTGTCCGTTTGGCTGGAGCGGACGCTGCGGGCGGTGCCCCCGGGGGCGGAGTCGGAGCAGCTGGGGATCGACGACGAGCTGGCGGAGCTGCTCGCGCCGACTCCGGCGGACGATCTGTATCTGCGCGACCCGTGGCCGTCCGACGAGGCTCAGGACGGCGAGGCCTAGTCACGACGGGCCGGACACGGACCAGACGTGATCACACGTGATCACACGTGATCAGACGTGGATCAGACATGGGTCGGACACGGGTCGGGCTCGGGTCAGGCAGGTCAGGCCGGTCAGACAGGTCAGACAGCTTCAGACGTAGGTGTGAGTGATGAATTCGATGGAGTGGCCGTCGGGGTCGTCGACGTACACCCCGCGGCCGCCGAAGTGGTGGTTGATCTGCTGCGGCTCGGCGTGCATCGGGTCGGCCCAGTACGGGAGTTCCCGCTCCTTTATCCGGCCGAGGATCTCCTCGAACTCCTCGTCGGAGACGAGGAACGCCAGATGCTGGGAGACGATGTCCCTCTCCGTCTCCGCCCCCTCGTCGAGGTAGTCGAGCGTGACTCCGTTGGCCAGCGGGACGCTGGCGAAGGGGCCGAAGGGTTTCGGCTCGGGTGCGTCGATCAGCTCGGTGAGGAAACGGGCACCGGCGAAGCGGTCGCGGCTGTGGACGATGGTGTGGTCAAGGCGTGCGGACACGGCTCCTCCTTCTTCATCGTGTCCTTTCACGCTATGCGGGGAGCTGCGTCCGTACCATCGGGCGTTGGTCCTGGTCCGGAGGTCTCAGAAGATCTTGCCCGGGTTGAGGATGCCGAGGGGGTCGAAGGTCTGCTTGATGCCGCGCTGCAACTCGATGCCCACCGGGCCGAGTTCACGGGCGAGCCACTCCTTCTTCAGTACGCCCACGCCGTGTTCGCCGGTGATCGTGCCGCCGAGCTCCAGGCCGAGGGCCATGATCTCGTCGAACGACTCACGGGCGCGCCGGGATTCATCGGGGTCGGTGTGGTCGAAGCAGACGACGGGGTGGGTGTTGCCGTCGCCCGCGTGCGCGCAGACGCCGATGGTGAGGTCGTACTTCTCCGCGATGGCCGCCGTGCCGTCGAGCATCGCGGCGAGCCGGGAACGCGGTACGCAGACGTCGTCGATCATCGTCGCGGATTTGACGGTCTCCAGGGCGGTGAGCGAGAGCCGGCGCGCCTGGAGCAGCATTTCGGACTCGGCCGCGTCCTCGGCGGGGACGACCTGGGTGGCTCCGGCCGCCGTGCACAGCTCGCCGACCGCGGCCAGGTCGGGAGCGGGGTCGGGGGTGTCGAAGGCGGCGAGCAGCAGCGCCTCGGTGGTGTCGGGGAGGCCCATCTGCGCCATCTTGTTGACAGCACGGATGGTCGTACGGTCCATGAGTTCCAGGAGCGAGGGGGTGTGGCCGCGCTCCATGATCGCGCAGACGGCTTCGCAGGCGGTGACCGCGGAGGGGAATTCCGCGGCGAGTACGAGCTGCTGGGGCGGTTGCGGCTTGAGCGCGAGAACGGCTTTGACAACGATGCCCAGGCTGCCCTCGGAGCCGACGAAGAGTCGGGTGAGGTCGTATCCGGCGACCCCCTTGGCGGTGCGGCGGCCGGTGCTGAGGAGACGGCCGTCGGCGAGGACGACGTCGAGGCCGAGGACGTACTCGGCGGTCACGCCGTACTTGACGCAGCACAGTCCGCCGGAAGCCGTGCCGATGTTGCCGCCGATGGTGCACATCTCCCAGCTGGAGGGGTCCGGCGGGTAGTACAGACCGTGCTCGCCCACGGCACGCGACAGTGTCGCGTTGATGACTCCGGGCTCGACGACCGCGATCCGGTCCACCGGGCTGATCTCCAGGATCCGGTCCATTTTGACGAGTGAGAGCACGATGCAGTCGTCCGAGGCGTTGGCGGCCCCGGACAGTCCGGTGCGGGCGCCCTGCGGGACGACCGGGACGCGCAGGGCGGTCGCGGTGCGCATGATGTGCTGGACCTGCTCGACCGTGCGCGGCAGGACGACGACGGCGGGGGTGCCCGCGTCGCAGAAGCTCGCCATGTCGTTGGCGTACGAGGCCGTGACGTCCGGGTCGGTGATCAGTGCTTCGGCGGGCAGACCCGTGCGCAGCCGTGCGAGGAGTTCGTCCATGATCCCAGCCTGGCACCCGGGGCCATCGGTGTGAACCCGCCCGCGATCCGCGTCGCGCCGCCGAGTGTGCTCTTCGTATTGACGGACGACTGGCGCAGAGTGACGCCATGAAGACGCGATATGCGCCAAACATCCGGAATGTCATGGTCGCCTCGTTGGTCGCCGGGGCGCTGGTCGGCGGGGTCATGGTGTTCGGCCCCGACAGGGATGACGACGCCTCACCGCCCGCGGGGGGCGCTGCGGCGCGGGCGATGCTCGCGGCGAGCGTCGGGGCGCCGGCGTCGCTGCACGAGCTGTCGGCACTGATCGGGGAGCAGGAGAAGTGGCTGCGCAGACACCCGGGCGACGACTACTCGTGGGCGGTTCTCGGTTCGGCGTATGTGGCGCGGGGGACGCTGGCCGGGGACACCGCGTACTTCCCGAAGGCCCACAAGGCGCTGAAGCGTTCGCTGACGGCGCTGCCGGGTAACCAGGGCAACCTCGACGCGCAACTGGGGATGGCGGCGCTGGCGAACGCGGAGCGGGACTACCGAGCGGCCAAGCGGTGGGGCGAGGGTGTGCGGGCGCGGGCGCCGAAGCGGTGGACGGCCTATCCGGTGCTGATCGACGCGTACAACGGGCTCGGCGAGTACTCGGCCGCGCAGAAGGCCACGGAGAAGCTGGTGGCCCTGCGGCCCTCCGCCGCCCCGGCCCTGGCGCGCCGGGCCCAGATGTACCGCGACCGCGGCCGGCCGGAGGACGCGGCAGCCATGGCGTACGACGCGATGACGCACTCGGGCAGCCCGGCGGAGAAGGCGATGTCCCTGCACCGGCTGGGCGAGCTGGCGTGGGAGCGGGGCGAGCCGGCGGAGGCGGTCGGGTACTACGACTCGGCGCTGCGGATCGATTCCGGGCACCATCCGTCGCTGGTGGGGCGGGGGCGGGCACTCGCGGCGCTGGGTCGCAAGGGCGAGGCGTTCCGGGACTACCAGGACGCGCTGGAAAAGCTGCCGCTGGCGGAGTACGCGCTGGAGGCCGGCGAACTGTACGAGTCGATGAAGCTCGACGGTGACGCCCGTACGCAGTACGCGAACGTGCGCAGGCTCGCGCGGGAGGCGCGGAAGAACGGCGCGAGCGAGGAGCTGACGCTCGCGCGGTACGAAGCGGACCACGGGGACGCGAAGGCGGCGGTGGCCCGGCTCGGGCGGGAGTGGAAGCGCGGGCACCGGAGTGTGTACGTGTCGGACGCACTGGGATGGGCGCTGTTCCGGGCGGGACGGGCGGAGGAAGGGCTGAAGTACGCGAAGCGTGCGACAGCCTCGCTCGACATGCGGAACGCGCTGTTCTTGTACCACCGGGGCGAGATCGAGCGCTCACTCGGCCAGGACGGCCCGGCCCGGCGGCATCTGGCGGCGGCGCTGCGCGTCAATCCGTACTTCTCCCCGCTGCTGGTGGGGCCGGCGAAGCGGACTCTCGCGGCGCTGGGCGAGCCCGCGCCGGGCGGCCCGGTGGACGTCGAGGGCGAGCCCTGGACGACGACGGAGCCCTCGGAGGACGAGGAGTCTGCGGAGTCGGCGGATTCCGAGGAGTCCGAGGATTCCGAGGAGTCCGAGGAGGAGGCGTCCGAGGAATCTGCGGAGCCTTCGGAGGACGAGGCGTCCGAGGGGGAGGCATCACAGGAGGAGGAATCGTCGGAGGCCTCCGAGTCCCCTGAGGCCTTCGAATCTCCCGAGTCGTCGGAGCCCGAGTCGTCCCCGACGCCGTTGGTGCCGGATCCGTCGCAGGGCTGACGAACACGTGCCCCCGCCACGGGGATTGCGGGGATTGCGGGGCGGGGGCACAGCGCCGAGCCCTTCTTGGCGGGGCGCCCGCACGCCCCCCGACCCCGGACGCGGGCGGGGAGACACGCCGGCCCGAGTACACGAGGAAGCGCCGGGGAGCTTCCTCCCCAACCCCGAGCCCAGGCGGGGAAACCCACCGGCCCGAGGCCGCCGGGGGCGCCGGGGCGCCGGGGCGCCGGGGGTACTCCTACCCCCCCGGCATCGTCACAGCACCGCTGTGCCGATGAGGGCGTTGCGCGGGATGAGCGCGGCGAGTGCGGCCTCGGCCAGGTCCTCCGTACCGGCGGGGCGGACGGGGAGGACCATGTAGCGGGTTTCCGCGGTGGAGTCCCAGACCGTGATGCGGGTGGTGGCCGGGAGGTGGAGGCCGAACTCCGCGAGCACGGCGCGGGGCTCGCGGACCACGCGGGACCGGTACGCCTCGCTCTTGTACCAGCTGGGGGACGGGCCGAGCAGCCGGACCGGGTAGCAGGAGCAGAGCGTGCAGACGATGACGTTGTGGGTGTCCGCGGTGTTCTCGACGACGCGCAGCCGCTGTGGCTGGACTCCGCCGGCGGACAGGCCTAGTTCGGCGACGGCGGAGGTGCCGTCGGCGAGGAGACGGGCGCGGAAGGCGGGGTCGGTCCAGGCGCGGGCGACGACACGCGCGCCGTTCGCCGGGGAGGCGCCCGTCAGGAAGGCGTCGAGCACCTCGTCGAGCGCGGCGCCCGCGACGAGGCCGCGCTCCTCCAGGAGCGTCTCCAGGCGGCGTACCTGGCGGGAGATCACCGCGTCGGTGTGCTGGCCGGTCACGACTGGTCGTCCTCCAGATAGCTCTCGAACAGGTCGAGTACGACGTGGTGGTCGCCCGCGCCCCACAGGTCCCGGGCGGCGAATCTGACCGCGTACACCTGTTCCCGGGGCGCGTCGCCCGTCCCGCACGCGTTCCGGTCGGCGAGGAGCGCGGGGCCCTCCGGCTCGACGACGGTGCCGTGTTTTCCGCGGGCGTAGCGCGGCAGGCGGGTGTGGTGCGGGGGGTCGTGGTGGACGGTGCGTACGCGCGCGCCGGTGCGGAAACGGTCAGTCATCGAGCTCGCCCGCCTCGATGACGCCCTTGCGCTCCAGGAGCGTACGGATCGCGAAGAACCAGCGTTCGTAGTACGACGCCGCCAGATACTCGGCCGGCGCCATGGACTCGGTCGCGTCGCGGAACTCGTCGAGGTTGTACACCTTGCGGGCGATGAGCGCGGAGTTGAGCGCGAAGACCCGGGCCTCCCAGTCGGCGTGGAAGGGCTCGGTGTCGTCGGCGGTGTCGATGGGCCCGAAGCCCTGCAGCCCTCCGACGTCATTGATCCTTGCCATACGCCGACCATAACGGCCTGCGGCGGTGCGGGCAGGAAAAGCCGTCGGCCTGCGGCTCCACGGGGTCAGGACCGTGGAGCCGCAGGCCGGTGAGGGACCCGGTGGCGGGACCCGGTGCGGGACCTCGTGCGGGTCAGCGGGTCAGCGGGTCACAGGTTTCCGCGCTTCTCCTGCTCGCGCTCGATCGCCTCGAAGAGCGCCTTGAAGTTGCCCTTGCCGAAGCCCATCGAGCCGTGCCGCTCGATGATCTCGAAGAAGACGGTCGGCCGGTCCTGGACCGGCTTGGTGAAGATCTGCAGCAGGTAGCCGTCCTCGTCGCGGTCGGCGAGGATCTTCAGCTCGCGCAGGGTCTCGATCGGCACGCGCGTGTCGCCGACCCACTCGCCGAGCGTGTCGTAGTACGAGTCGGGCGTGTCCAGGAACTGGACCCCGGCCGCGCGCATGCTGCGTACGGTCGCGACGATGTCGTTCGAGGCGAGCGCGATGTGCTGGACGCCGGCCCCGCCGTAGAACTCCAGGTACTCGTCGATCTGCGACTTCTTCTTCGCGATCGCGGGCTCGTTGATCGGGAACTTCACCTTGAGGGTGCCGTCCGCGACGACCTTCGACATCAGCGCCGAGTACTCGGTGGCGATGTCGTCGCCGACGAACTCCTTCATGTTGGTGAAGCCCATGACCTTGTTGTAGAAGGCCACCCACTCGTTCATCCGGCCGAGCTCGACATTGCCGACGCAGTGGTCGATGGCCTGGAAGGTCCGCTTGGCCGGGGGCTCGACGATCGGGTCGGCGGCGACGAAGCCGGGCAGATACGGGCCGTCGTAGCCGGACCGGTCCACGAGGGTGTGGCGGGTCTTGCCGTACGTGGCGATGGCGGCGAGGACAACCGTGCCGTGCTCGTCCTTGATCTCGTACGGCTCGGTGATGCCGCGGGCGCCGTGCTCGGTCGCGTACGCGTAGGCGGCGCGGGCGTCCGGCACCTCGATGGCCAGGTCGATCACGCCGTCGCCGTGCTCGGCGACGTGGTCGGCGAGGAAGCGGCCCCAGTCGGTGGCCGGCTTGATGACGGAGGTGAACACGAAGCGGGCCGCGCCGTTGGTCAGGACGTACGAGGCGGTCTCACGGCTGCCGGTCTCGGGTCCCGCGTAGGCGACGAGCTTCATGCCGAAGGCCGTGGAGTAGTAGTGCGCGGCCTGCTTGGCGTTGCCGACGGCGAAGACGACCGCGTCCATTCCCTTCACCGGGAAGGGGTCGGCCTGCCGGGCGGTGTGAGGGGTGTGATCCAGGGTCTCTGTCATGGCGGCAGACTCCCTCCCTTCCACAAGCTGCGCAATAGTTTGTGTATCGGCTGGGCAACCTGCTCAGCCTGCATCCGATTTGTTCGGGCTATCTGTACAGGATGACTACTCGGGAGGCTGCTGTGGCGATCGATCATCTGGACGGCAGGCTCATCGTGCTGCTCGCGCGGGAGCCGAGGATCGGCGTCCTGGAGGCCTCCCGCCGGCTCGGGGTGGCGCGCGGCACCGTCCAGGCGCGGCTGGACCGGCTTCAGTCGAACGGCGTCATCCGGGGCTTCGGCCCCGACGTCGATCCGGCGGCCCTCGGCTATCCGGTCACCGCGTTCGCGACGCTGGAGATCAAGCAGGGGCAAGGCGCCGACGTACGGGCCCATTTGGCCACCGTGCCCGAGGTGCTGGAGCTGCACACGACGACCGGCCACGGCGACATGCTCTGCCGGCTCGTCGCCCGCTCCAACGCCGACCTTCAGCGGGTGATCGACCGCGTCGTCGGCTTCGAGGGCATCGTGCGGGCGTCCACGGCGATCGTGATGGAGAACCCGGTGCCGCTGCGGATCATCCCGCTGGTGGAGCAGGCAGCGGAGGACGCCGGCTGACACCGTGTTCCCGTGCTGGCGGGAGATGGACACGGCTCCGGACGCCACGTCGTCCGAGCAACCCGGCAGGCGCCGGAAGGTGACAGGACCGGAAGCACCGGAAGCACCGACAGGATCAGCAGGAAGGAACCTGCCCGCCCTTCTCCAGCGCCTTGAGCGAGGCCACGGCGTCCTTCAGCTCCGTGACGGGGATCAGCTGCAGCCCGTCGGGGAGCTCGGCGTCGGCCGCAGCGCACTCGGCCTTCGGCACCAGGAAGACGGTCGCTCCGTCGCGCGCCGCCGCCTGCGTCTTCAGGGACACCCCGCCGACCGCGCCGACCTTGCCGTCGGCGTCGATCGTGCCCGTACCGGCGATGTTGCGGCCGGCGGTGAGATCGCCGCCCGCGCCGTCGCCTTCGAGCTTGTCCACGATGCCGAGCGAGAACATCAGACCGGCGCTGGGCCCGCCGACGTCCGCGAGGTTCAGCGTGACCTTCACACTGTCCGGGTTCTTCTTGAGATAGCCCAGGGCGGCCTGCACCGCGCTGTCCTGGGACTTCTCCATCTCGGCGGTGTTGTGCTTCTCGATCTCCTCGTCGGACTGCCCGGAGGGGTAGACGGAGTCGTGCGGCAGCACGGCACTGTCCGTACGGAACCAGGCGTCCACCACGTCCCCGAGATCGACGTCCACCGACGGCCCCGTCGCCAGGATCGTCGTCATCCGCAACTCCCCGTCCGTCTTGCGGACGGGCGCCCCGGTGATCGTGATCACCGGCTTCCCCTTGTCCGTCCCCAGCACATTCGTGGTCTGCCCCGGCTGGGCCACGGTGAACGGCAGCGGCGCGAGCCCCGCGACCAGGAGCAGCGCGCCGACGGGCAGGGCGCAGACGGCGAGAGCCCGGGGGCGCGAGAGACGATTGAGGCGAGAGAACACGGTGTCAATGTATCGGTCCCCCCACGGGGCCCGAACCGACCCCGGTCACGAGCAGGACCGGCCGCACCGGCCAGGGCGGGCCCGGCCCGAAGCAGTGCCGCGCCCGGGGCCGCCCCGGGGCCGGCGGCCCGGAACGTCAGCGCAGCGCGTCCGCGACCTCGCGGGCCGCGTCGACGACGCGGGGGCCCACGCGTTCGGGGACGGAGTCCGCGAGCATGACCACGCCCACGCTTCCCTCTATCCCCGTCACCCCGATGAGCGGCGCGGCCGCACCGCTCGCGCCCGCCTCCAGTTCGCCGTGGGTGAGGGTGTACGCGGGCTCGGTGAGACCGCCCTGACGGGCCGCGAGGATCGCCTTGCCCGCCGCGCCCCGGTCCAGCGGGTGGCGGAATCCGGCCCGGTATGCGACGTGGTAGTCCGTCCAGGTGGGTTCGACGACCGCGACCGCGAGCGCCTCCGCCCCGTCGACCAGCGTGAGATGGGCGGTGGCGCCGATGTCCTCGGCGAGCGAGCGCAGCGCGGGCAGCGCCGCCTCCCGTACCAGCGGATGCACCTGCCGGCCCAGGCGGAGCACGCCGAGCCCCACCCGGGCCCGGCCACCCAGGTCACGGCGGACCAGGGCGTGCTGTTCCAAGGTGGCCAGCAGACGGTAGACGACGGTCCTGTTGACGCCGAGCCGGTTGGACAACTCGGTGACGGTCAGGCCGTGGTCGGTGTCGGCGAGCAGTTTGAGGACACGCAGTCCCCTGTCGAGCGTCTGGGATGTCTCCGCGGTCACGACGCCCTCTCTTTCGAGGTGAGTGACGGCGACGCTCTCACGGTCCAGCGGCACCGGTCCCATCGGCGACGCACGGAGAGGCCGCCGGCAGGCCATGGCACACCGGCTGCGCTCCGCGGCGGCGCTGCCACGGGGCGTTTCATTGCGGGGAATGTAGCGACCCTGGTCCGCTCAGCGGAAGACCTCGTCCAGAATCCGGGCGCCAGGACCGTTTGGCACCCTTCTGCGGGCCATAAGTCCGGATGACCGGGGCGTCAGCCCTCGAGTGACCTTTTGGCGTCGGATACAGGCCTCGGATACAAGGTCCGGTACAGGCCGTCCGCCACGCCGGGAGGGCCCGGACGCGGTCGCGTCCGGGCCCTCCTCACAGCCGACGTGCCCACAGCCGACGTGCTCACAGCCGGCGTGGCGTCGTCACCGCATCCGCGTGGCCCACTCCTGCACCTTCTTGATCCGCTCCCGGATCTGCCCCGCCGTCGCCTCGGCGCTCGGCGGCCCCCCGCACACCCGGCGCAGCTCGGTGTGGATCACGCCGTGCGGCTTGCCGCTCTGATGGACGTACGCGCCCACCATCGTGTTCAGCTGCTTCCTCAGCTCCAGCAGTTCCTTGTGCGAGACCACCGGCCGCCGCTCGGCCGGCAGCTCCAGCAGGTCCGCCTCCTCGTCCGGCTTCTTGCGGCTGTGCGCGATCTGCCGCGCCTGCCGCTTCTGCAGCAGCAGCTGCACCTGGTCCGGCTCCAGCAACCCCGGGATACCGAGGTAGTCCTGCTCCTCCTCGCTCCCCGGGTGGGCCTGCATGCCGAACTCGGCGCCGTTGTACATCACCCGGTCGAAGACCGCGTCGGACTCCAGGGCCTCGAAGGGCAGCATGTCCTGCTCCCCGGTGTCCTCGTCCTGCTCCTTGTTCGCCTCGTCCATCTCCTTCTCGGACTCGGCGTACGGGTCTTCGTCCCCGTCCTTCTTCGGCCGGTCGAGCACGTGGTCGCGCTCGACCTCCATCTCATTGGCGAAGCCGAGCAGCATCGGGATGGTGGGCAGGAAGACGGACGCGGTCTCGCCGCGCCGCCGGGACCGTACGAAACGGCCGACGGCCTGGGCGAAGAAGAGCGGCGTCGAAATCGTCGTGGCGTAGACGCCCACCGCCAGCCGGGGTACGTCGACGCCTTCGGACACCATGCGGACCGCGACCATCCAGCGGTCCTCGTTCTCGCTGAACTCGTCGATCCGTTTCGACGCGCCCGCGTCGTCGGAGAGCACGACGGTCGCCTTCGTACCGGTTATCTCCCGGATGAGCTTGGCGTACGCGCGGGCCGAGTCCTGGTCGGAGGCGATGACAAGGCCGCCCGCGTCCGGGATCCCCTTCCTGACCTCGGTCAGCCGCTGGTCGGCGGCGCGCAGCACGTTCGGCATCCAGTCGCCGCGCGGATCGAGGGCGGTGCGCCAGGCCTGCGAGATGGCGTCCTTCGTCATCGGCTCGCCGAGCCGGGCGGCGATCTCGTCGCCGGCCTTGGTGCGCCAGCGCATGTTGCCGCTGTAGCTGAGGAAGATGACGGGCCGGACGACGCCGTCGCCGAGGGCGTTCCCGTAGCCGTACGTGTAGTCGGCGGCCGACCGGCGGATGCCGTCGTTCCCCTCCTCGTACGTGACGAAGGGGATCGGGTTGGTGTCGGACCTGAAGGGCGTACCGGTGAGGGCGAGGCGACGGGTCGCCGGCTCGAACGCCTCCAGGCACGCCTCGCCCCACGACTTGGAGTCACCGGCGTGGTGGATCTCGTCGAGGATGACGAGGGTCTTGCGCTGCTCGCTGCGGTTGCGGTGCAGCATCGGGCGTACGCCGACGCCGGCGTAGGTGACGGCGACGCCGTCGTACTCCTTGCTCAGCGGACCCGCGCTGTAGTCCGGGTCGAGCTTGATGCCTATCCGGGCCGCCGCGGCCGCCCACTGCTTCTTCAGATGCTCGGTCGGCGCGACCACGGTGATCTGCTGCACGACGTGGTGGTGCAGCAGCCAGGACGCGAGGGTGAGCGCGAAGGTCGTCTTACCGGCGCCGGGGGTCGCCACCGCGAGGAAGTCACGGGGCTGCTCCTGGATGTACTTCTCCATGGCGCCCTGCTGCCAGGCACGCAGCTTGCCGGCCGTACCCCACGGGGCACGGCCGGGGAAGGCGGGTGAGAGGTGGTGGGAGGCGGTAGTAGTCACGGTCTCCGGTTCGAGGCAGGGCTACGGCGTTACGTACGACAACCGGGCCACCCTACCGGTGCGGCCGCCCCGGGAAGGGCCTCACGGGGCCGGTCCGGGACGCGGTGAGACCCGCCTCACAGCCCCCGCCCACGGCGCGGGCGGCCGGGCTCACAGCGTGCGCAACACCGCCCCGATCGCCGCAGGATCGGTGAGCTCCCCGGCCGCGACAGCGACGACCAGGTCGTACGCCCGGTCCTGGTCGATGCCCGCCGGGTCGGCGCCGTTGAGTGCGAGGAAGACGGCGGCCGACAGCCAGGCCGTGCGCTTGTTGCCGTCGACGAACGGGTGGTTCGCGGCGATGGCGTGCAGCAGCGCGCCGGCCTGCTCGTACAGATCCGGGTACGCGGCGACCCCGTACATCCGTGCCCGTGGCCGGTGCACCGCCGACTCCAGCAGGCCGCCGGCCCGTAGCTCGGGCGGATGTCCGCCGAAGGCGATCCGGGCGATGCCGGTCACCTCGCTCACGGTGAGATGACGCGTCTGGCTCGTGGTCTGGTGGGTCATTCGCCAAGCCTCCTCAGCAGACCCGCGTGCTGCTGCGCCAGCCGCCCGGCCAGCGCGGCCAGCCGGTCGCTCTGCACCCGCAGATAGTGGTGCACCGCATCGTGCGCGAGCTCCTCCGCGCTCCGGTCCTGTGCGTCCGCGAGATCGTGGAGCGTGTCGCGTTCGGCATCGGTGAGGATGATCGTGAGCTCGTGCATGGCCCGATGCTAAGCGCGGCCCCGCGCCGCCGCGCGGCGAATTCCGCGACGGGCGCGGGACTAGGGCGTGTTTGAGAACTAGCGCCGTCCGCCCGTAGGGCGGGGCTCGCGGCGTCTGGTGCGTGCAATCGCAAGGCGGTGGGGGCACCTCCCAGCGGTAGCTGGGGGAGAGCATCCTCGTACTGGACGTACGTGGATGACTCCGACAACGCAGCGTGGGGGCACCTCCCGTGCCCGAAGGACTACGGGGGAGTGCGTGTCAGGCGTCGCGAGCCAGGCGGGAGTTCTCAAACACGGCCTAGGGCCGGTTGTGGAGGCGCGTCGCCACCCATGCGCCGAGCAGCGCGACCACCGCCATGGGAAGGAACACCGCGGCGAAGGCGGCCGGGTGGGACGCGGTCGCGGCGGCCGCCGTACGGGCGCCGGCCGCACCGCCGCCGAGGGCTGCGAAGGCCGCGCCGCCCGCGGCCAGGAGCAGGACGTTCGACAGGCCGTCGGAGATCTGGAGGGCGGCGGAGTTGGTGCCCGACTCCTCCGGGGCCGACAGCTTCAGCAGCAGGACGCTCGTCGACGAGATGACCAGGCCCATGCCGAAGCAGCCCCAGCCCCACGCGACGCCGACGGTCCACACCGGCACGGACGCGATCAGCACGCTGGGCGCGGCCGCTATCGCCGCCGCGACGAGCACCATGCCAGTCACCACCAGCCGCTCCCGGTACGGCTCCAGGCGCGGCCTGGACTGGACGAACGACCCCAGCGCCCAGGTCGCACCGCCCACCGCGAGCGACAGCCCGGCGAGCGTCGGCGACAACCCTCGCTGGGCGACCAGCATCAGCGGTACGAACGACTCGGCCGCGATGAACGACCCGGCCGCCACGCCCCGCAGGAGCACCACCGACGGCAGCCCGCGCGCGGCGCGGTACGTGCCGCGCGGCAGCAAACCCAGTGCCGCGGGTACCAGGAGCGCGGTGCCCAGGGCCCCGGGTACGAGCGACAGCCACCGCAGGTCCTGGGCTGCGTACTGCAGCAGCCCGGCGCCCAGTGAGATCCCGAGGGCGAGCCGGATCCGCCGCGCGTCGAACGGCGCCGGGGGCGCCGT
This sequence comes from Streptomyces sp. NPDC053673, assembly GCF_055585225.1. Classification (NCBI taxonomy): domain Bacteria; kingdom Bacillati; phylum Actinomycetota; class Actinomycetes; order Kitasatosporales; family Streptomycetaceae; genus Streptomyces; species Streptomyces sp. NPDC053673. The sequence continues at coordinate 148,545 of NZ_JBVJKN010000014.1, forward strand.
CGGGTCGACGGGCCCGGACGCCCGCCGCCGTATCGCGGGCAGCGCGAGCGCGAGCGGGACGACGACCAGGACCGGGATGCCGATGAACACCCACCGCCAGCCGAGCTGTTCGGTGACCGTTCCGGACGCGAGCGGCCCCACCACGGACGGGATCACCCAGCTCGCGGCGAACGCCGCGATGATCGGCGGCCGCAGCCGCTCCGGGTAGGCGCGGCCGATGACGACGTACAACGCGACGATCACCAGCCCGCCGCCCAGCCCCTGGACGGCGCGTCCGCCGATGAACTGCCACATCGTCGATGCCGACCCGGACAGCAGCAGCCCGGCGGCGAACGACGAGATCCCGGCGGTCAGCGCCCCGAGCGGCCCGCTGCGGTCGGCCCATTGCCCGGACAGCACCATCGCGAACAGGCTGGTCGTGAAGTACGCGGAGAACGCGAACGCGTACAGCCCCACCCCGTCCAGCTCCCGCGCCGCCACCGGCATCGCCGTCCCGACGGCGGTCGCCTCGAACGCGATCAGCAGGACGACGGAGACGATGCCGATGCTGAGTGCCCGGTAGCTGCGACCGAGGACGCCGCCGTCGTCAGCGGGGTCGGCGACGCTGACGTCGAGGTGCTGGCGCGATTCGAGGGCTGTCATGCCCCCAGCGTAAGGGGCGTCGTACTGGTTGGCCCCTGTCGCGGGGCGGGGCTCCAGTCGTCCCTTGGTCCTACGCCGCGGGCTTACGACCACGGACAACGACCTAATGACCCGCGGGCCATGGCCACGGCCACGGGTCACGGTCACGGAACATGGGTCACGCCGACGGGCGCGGCTACGGGCCCGGCGACGGGCCACCATGAACGGCGTATGGCAGTCGTATTGCAGCCCTGGCGCCGCCCTTGAGCGGGGTCCGGGGCCGCCCCTACGGTCGATGCATCGAGGAACACACGACCGTGTGCCCGAGTGGTTGAGGGACTCGCCTGCAAAGCGGGTTACGCGGGTTCGATTCCCGCCACGGTCTCAATCGCCTGACCAGGCAAAGCAAAAGGGCGGCACCCGGAAGGGGTGCCGCCCTTCTGGTTGTCCGTCTCAGTTCCCGTCTCAGTTGATCACGGGCTCTGCTGCGGTGCCCGCCGCCCAGGCCCGCAACCGACGACGGCGGACCATGGAGCGCCCTGCCGGCACCGGCACCGGCCCCTCCCTCGCCCACATCCGCCCGCACCCGCCCGCACCCGCCTCAGCAGCCCCTCAGTAGGCTCCTGTTGCTCAACAGCAACAGAGGGGGATTCGCACATGGAACGACCACGCCTGAACTCACCGCGTGGTATCGGCCCGTATGCGCTCCTCACCCGTCTCGATCCTCCGGGTCCGTACGATTCGTACGTCCCCCACCGTCGCTTCATCGCGCGACGCACCGACGGCGAGCGCACCGTCCTGCTCAGCACTCCGCTCCCGGGCGCGGATCCGGCCCGGTTCGCGGTCGAGGCCGAGGCATCGCAGCGCCTGTTCGGCCCGTGGGTCTCGCCGGTGGCCGAGCTCGCGCCGCCGGGAGAAGCCCCCTGGTACGCGTCCCCGTACCTGCCCGCGCTGCCCCTCCCCATCGCACTCTCGGTCCACGGCGGGCCACTTCCGGAGCAGTCGGTGCGCGCGCTCGGCGCGGCGGTGGCCGAGACACTCGCCACCGCCCATGCCCAGGGCCTCACCCATGCCGGTGTCTCCCCGGCCGCCGTGCTCCTGACGGGCGACGGCCCCCGGCTGACCTGCTTCGGCGCGGTACGGGCCGCCGCACCGGACGGCGAGCGGCGCGCCGGTCTGCCGGGACTGGAGCCCGGCAGCCTCGCCCCGGAACAGGCGGCGGGCGGCCGCCCCCGCCCACCCGGCGACATCTACGCCCTGGGTGCGGTGCTCGCGTACGCGGCCACGGGCCACACCGTCCCCGAGCGCTCCGAACTCCCCGCGGCCCTGCGCCCCTTGGTCTCCGCCTGCCTGACCAGGGACCCGGCGAACCGCCCCACCGCGCCTGCCGTCCTCACCGAGCTGGCACCCCCCACCCCGCACGCCACCGTGCTCACGTCCGCGGGCCCGCTCCTCACCCCCGGCTGGCTCCCCGGCCGCATCGTCGCCGCCCTCGCCCGCCAGTCCGCGGAGATGCTCTCCGCCGAAATCAGGACGCCCTGACCATGCCCTCCCCACTCACCCACGACGACCCCCAGCACCTGTCCGGGTATCTGCTGACGGCCCGACTCGGCAGTGGCGGCATGGGCACGGTCTATCTCGCCCGGTCCCCCGGCGGCCGCACCGTCGCTCTCAAGACCATGCACGCGGCCATCGCCACCGACCCCGCCGCGCGGACCCGCTTCCGCCTGGAGACCGACGCCGCCCGCATCATCGGCTCCCAGCACGGCGCCGCCGTCGTCGACGCCGACCCGCTGGCCGAAACCCCCTGGCTCGCCACGGAGTACGTACTCGGCCCGCCCCTCGACGAAGCCGTCTCGCTCTGCGGTCCCCTCCCCGAGCCCACCGTCCGCGCCCTCGGCGCCGCGCTCGCCGGAGCGCTCGGCCAGCTCCACTCCTCCGACGTCGTACACCGCGACCTCAAGCCCTCGAACGTCATGATCACGGCGTACGGTCCCAAGGTCATCGACTTCGGCATCGCCCGCGCGGCCGGCGACGACCGTCTGACGCGCGTGGGCGCCGCGGCGGGCACCCCGGCGTTCATGTCTCCCGAGCAGGCCACGGGCCAGGAGCACACTCCCGCGGGTGACGTCTTCGCCCTCGCCGGCGTCCTGGTGTACGCGGCCACCGGCCACGGCCCCTTCGGCGCCGGCCAGGCCGCGGACCTCCTCTATCGCGTGCGCTACGCCGACCCGGACCTGACGGACGTACCCGCGTCCCTGGCGCCGCTGCTCCTGCGCTGTCTCGCCAAGGACCCTTCGCAGCGCCCCACCACGGCGCAGCTCGCCGCCGGACTCCACGACGGGCGCGGCGAGTTCGCGGATCACCTGCCGGACGTGCTCCTCGCGGAGATCGCCCGGCGGGCGACGGAGGTCTGGCAGTACGCCCCTTACCGACTGCCGGCCCCGGACGTGGTGCCGCTCCCCGAGACCGTCCCGGACACCGGGCCGGCCGCCATGAGCCGGCGCAGGCTGCTGGCCGTGTCCGGCGGATCGGCCCTCGCGCTGGTGGCCGTCGGCGCCGGTGCCTGGTCGTGGCTCCGCAGAACCGGGGGCCAAGGAGGTGGACCCGGCGGTGGATCCGGCGGCGGCACGGCGCTGCCTACGGGTGCACCACCGCCGGGCCCTCTTCCGACGACTCCCGCGGTCGAGCGCCAGGCCTGGGGCAGGCGTGCCACGCGCACGAAGGGCAGCCCGGCCGTGCTCGCCCCGCTTCCGGCCGGTGAGATCGTCGCGATGGCGACAGGCGACGGACTGCTCGGGCTGGCGGCATTGAGCGGTGAGCGCCGCTGGCTCGTGGGGGCGGTGAAGGACCCCCGGCACGTCCACACGGACGGCAAGCAGATCCACGTACTGCTCCCCAGTGGCGCACACGGTCATCGGCTGTCGCTCCACACCGTGGATCCCGTCGACGGCCGGACGTCCCCGGCCGCCCCGTTCGCGAAGTCCGCCGCACCCGTGCAGCAGGCCGCGCTGCTGAGGGTCGCCGACGGCACGGCGTACCTCGCCTCGGCGAGGGCGGGGAGCGCAGAAAGCGCGGGGAGCTGGAGCGTCGCGGCTTTCGACGTCCGTACGGGCAGGGAGAAGTGGAGCTCGCCCCTGCGTGCGTACGACGTCGGGAGCGCCGACGACCTCATCGTCACCGCCCTCACCGGCGGCCGGCTGATCCTGCGCCGGCCGGCGCAGAACGGCGGCGGCCTCGACGTCAGCGCCCTGGACGTGCGGACGGGCAGACCGCTGTGGGCGACCACGGTGCCCGGGGAGCGGACCCGGGACGCCGCGCTCGCACCGAACGGTCTCGCCGCGGACGACAAGCACGTGTACGTGGGTGGCAGCCGCCTCCAGGCGCTCCGGCTGAGCGACGGCGCCGTCGCCTGGACGTTCGGAGCGGGCCGCCCGGCGGGCTCGTACGGCACGCCGGCCCTGCGGGGCGGAGTGGTGTACGCGGCGGAGAAGGACATGGGCGTCGTGGTCGTGGGCGCCGCCGAAGGGAAGCTCCGGTGGGAGACGGAGACCAAAAGGGCTCCCGAGCTGACGGTCCCGCCCGCCGTGAACGGCGAATACGTCTTCGTCACGGCCGGCGGCAGCGTCTGCGTCGTCAACCTCCGCACCCACGCTCAGGAATGGGCCTTCTCCAGGAGCTCACGGAGCCTCACCCTCCACGAGCCTGCCAAGCGCCTCGTCCTCACGGACGGCGAGGAGGTCATCGCCGTCAACCTCACCTTCGTCAAGTCCCCTGCGGGCCCCTCATGAAAGACTCTCGGATGAACCCTCTCGGCCCCGGCGACCCGCTCCGGCTCGGCCCCTATCGCCTCGTCGGAGTGCTCGGTGCCGGGGGCATGGGCAAGGTGTACTTCGGCCACGACAGCCAGGGCCGGGCCGCAGCCGTCAAGGTCCTGCTGCCCCAGCTCGCCCATGACCAGCACATGGTGCAGCGCTTTCTGCGCGAGGCGGAGGCCGCCCGGGCCGTCACCGGCCAGGGTGTCGCACGGGTCCTGGCCGCCCAGACCGAGGGCGGCCGTCTCTGGATCGCCTCGGAGTTCCTCGCGGGACCGACCCTGGAGCAGGCTGTCGCCGCCTACGGGCCGCTCCCCGACGAGGCCCTGCGCGCCCTCGCCGCCGCCCTCGCCGAGACACTCCGGACCATCCACGCCACCGGCCTGATCCACCGCGACCTCAAGCCCGCGAACATCGTGCTGACCTCCTCCGGCCCGCGCGTCATCGATTTCGGCATCGCGCGACCCGAGCACGGGCTCACGCTCACCACCACGGGCCAGGCCCCGGTGACGCCCGGCTTCGGCGCACCCGAGCAGGTGCTGGGGCAGCGCGTCGGTCCGGCAGCGGACGTCTTTTCCCTCGGGGCCGTCCTGGCGTACGCGGCAAGCGGTGTACGGGCGTACTCCGGTGGCCATGTGGCCGCCGTGCAGTACGAAGTGGTCCACGGGGAGCCGGACCTGAGCGGGGTCCCGGAACCGCTGCGCCCGCTCATCGGCCCGTGCCTGGCGAAGGATCCCGCGTCGCGGCCCTCCCCCGATCAGATCCGTGCGGCCTTCGCGCCGCCGCGGCGCCCCGAACGGATCTGGCGGCAGGGCCCGTTGGCCACCGACATCAAGCAGCGGGAGACCGGTGCACAGCAGTGGTCGACGCTCCCCGGCACGGTCGTGGCGCAGCCTCCCGGCCGCCGCAGGTTCCTGACCGGGCTCGCGGCCGGAGCCGCCGTACTGGCCGCCGGAGGCGC
>NZ_JBVJKN010000014.1:154037-217807 GCF_055585225.1 Streptomyces sp. NPDC053673
GTCGACGCTCCCCGGCACGGTCGTGGCGCAGCCTCCCGGCCGCCGCAGGTTCCTGACCGGGCTCGCGGCCGGAGCCGCCGTACTGGCCGCCGGAGGCGGCACGGCCGCCTGGCTGATGAGCGGTGAGGAGGAACCGAGCGGGCCGTCACCGAAGAACAGCGCGAAGGCGGCTCCCGCGGGAACACGCGCCTGGGGTCCGCTGGCGGTCGCGGATCCCTGGAGCCCTCCCGCACTCGTCGTCGACGACGTCGTCGTCTTCGGAGCGAAGGACGGAGGACTCGTCGGCTACGGGGCGGGCGACGGCCGGAAGAAGTGGGAGTCGCCGAACATCACCCCGTCCTCGGAGTTCTTGGTACTGCCCGGCGGTCAGATCGTGGCGGGAGACGCCGGCGGTGCGGTGCACGCCCTCAGCCCGTCGTCCGGCAAGGAGCAGTGGTCCGCGGAGATCGAGGCCGCCACGCTCCTCGCGGCGAACGACGAGACGCTGTACGTCCTGACGCGCGACAAGAAGATCCGCGCCCTCGACACGAAGACCCGCAAGGTCCTGTGGACCGTCCCCACCGTGTTCGGCTTCGGCTATGCCACCGCGAGCGGGAAGCACCTGGTCCTTTCCTCGCACGAGGGGGACATCACCGCACTCGACGCCCGCTCGGGACGGCAGGTGTGGGAGCGGCGCAAGGCGGGCGGCTGGGGCGCGATGCCGGTGATCCACGGCGACACCGTCGTCCTGGGCGGCGGACCGCTGAGGGTGGTCCGGCTCAAGGACGGCAAGGACGTGTGGACGGTCCGCGCCGCGCCCGACGGCTCCGACTGGTCCACTCCCACCGTCGACGGGGATCGCCTGTACGTGGCCGCGTCGTGGACGCTGCACTGCCGCCGTCTGAGCGACGGCGCGAAGATCTGGGCGACCGACATCAGGGGCGTACCCCTGCCCAGCACCCGCCCCGAGATCCTCGGAGACTACGTCTGCGACGTCACCGGCAAGGACCCCAAGTCGTTCGACGCCGTGGCCCTCCACAAGGACACCGGCAAGCAGGCCTGGACCCACCCCCAGCACAGCACCAAGTCCCTGAAGCTGACATCGGACGGCAAGCGGCTGTTCCTGCTGCAGAACGAGACCGTGACGGCGGTGTCGGGAGGCGTGTGACCGTTGTGGGTCGTGGGGTGTCCGCCCCCGGCCCGTGCCGAGGCGTCCCGCTACGCGTTCGGCGCAGCCACCGCCGCCTGTGGCCGGATCGGCAGCCGGTTGACGGGCCGGCCCGTCGCCGCGCGGACCGCCGAGGCGACGGCGGCCGGGGAGGTGACGACCGGGACCGCGCTCGCGGCCTTCGCGCCGAAGGGGGCCACCACGTCGCGTTCTTCGACGAGTTTGACGATGCGGATGTCCGGTGCGTCCAGGGAGGTCGGGAGGGCGTAGCCCGTCAGGTCCGGGTGGCGGACCAGGCCGCGCGCGGTGCGGAGGTTCTCGGTGAGGGCCGCGCCGACGCCCTGGGTGATGCCCGCCTCGATACGAGTGGCGAGCTGGGCGGGGTTGAGGACGCGGCCGACGTCCTGGGCGACGGCCATTTCGACGACGCGTACGGAGCCGAGTTCGATGTCGACGTCGACGACGGCGCGGATCGCGCAGAAGGCGAGGCCGACGAAGGCGTCGCCCTGGCCGTGGTCGTCGAGGGGCTCGGTGGGGTGCGGGCGGCACTGGGCGGTGGCCCAGAGTTCCTTGCCGTCCATCGCCTCGGTGACCGTCGTGGAGAGGACACCGTCGTACGAGGTGATCTTGCCGTCGGTGATCTGCAGCAGTTCGGTGGACATGCCGAACTTGTGGGCCAGGGGCTGGAGGAGCTGAGTGCGGACCATCTTCGCGGCCCGCTCGACCGCGCCGCCCGAGACCCAGGTGTGACGGCCGTGCGTGGCCGGTCCCGCCGGGGGCTGGTCGGTGTCGACCGAGGCGACGTGGACCTCGTCGATGCCCAGCGTCTCCTGGACGATCTGGCGGGCGAGGGTGGCGAAGCCCTGGCCGGTGTCGACGGCCGCGCAGATGACCGTGGCGACGCCGTCGTGGACCTTCACGGTGGCCGTGGAGACCTCGTCCGTGCCCTCCGCTCCGAGCATGTGGACCATGCCCAGCGCGTAGCCGACGCCGCGGCGCACCGCTCCCGGCTCGCCCGCGCCCTCAGGGCCGCCGGGCAGGAGCCAGGCCTCCTCGGGGGCATCCTTGGGAAGGGCGGGGAGCGGGAAGTCGCGGACGGCCTGGAGGAGTTCGGCGACCGGCGCCGGGCAGGTGACGGTCTGGCCGGTGGGGAGGATGTCGCCGGTCGCGAGGACGTTGCGGAGGCGGACCTCGGTGGGGTCCAGGCCCAGCTTCGCGGCCAGTTTGTCCATCTGGGCCTCGTACGCCGCGCACACCTGCATCGCGCCTTCGCCGCGCGCATGGCCGGAGGGCGGGTTGTTGGTGCGTACGGCCCAGCCCTCGATGAAGGCGTGCGGAACGACGTACGGTCCGCAGGCGAAGGCGACGGCGGCGGCGAGGGACTCGGAGGAGGAGTCGGCGTACGCGCCCGCGTCGAGCAGGATCTGCGCCTCCACCTTCACCAGGCGGCCCTCCGCGTTCGCGTGGTGGCGGTAGCGGAGCAGGGTGGGGTGGCGGTGGGCGTGGCCGAGGAAGGACTCCTCGCGGGTGGCGGTGAGCTTGACCGGGCAGCCGGTGCGCAGGGCGAGCAGCCCGAGCGGGATCTGGAAGCCCGGGTCCTCGCGGTCGCCTGTCGCGCCCGGGACGCCGGTGACCACCACCTTTACCTGTTCGGGTGAGAGTCCGAAGCAGGCCGCGGCCAGGTCCCGGTCCGTGTGGGGGTCGGTGGAGGCGGTGTAGAGCTCGACGCCGCCGTCGGGGCGGGGCACGGCGAGTCCGGCCTCGGCGCCGATCGGGGCGGGGTCCTGGCGGCCGATCCGGTAGAGGCCCTCGACGACGGTCTCTCCGGCCGCGTCCGGGTCGCCGAAGCTCAGCGGGATGTGGCGGATCAGATTGCCGTCGGGGTGGAGCGGCTCGGCGGCGAAGGCCTTCTCGGGGTCGGTGACCGGTTCGAGGATCTCGTACTCGACCGAGATCGCGGCCGCGGCGAGACGGGCCGTGTCTGGGTGGTCCGCGGCGACCGCCGCGATCGCCTCTCCGTGGTGGCGGACGGTGTCGGACGCGAAGACGGGGCGGTCGGCGATCCGGCGGCCGTACGCCGCGTCGCCCGGGACGTCGGTGTGCGTGATGACGGCCCGCACGCCCGGCATGTCGGCCGCGGCGGAGGTGTCGATGGCGGTGATACGGGCATGGGGGTGCGGGGAGCGCAGGATCGCGGCCCACAGCAGGCCCTCGGCCCACAGATCGGAGGCGTAGGGGAACGTGCCCTCGGTCTTCGCGCGCGCGTCCGCCGGGGGGAGGGAGGCGCCGAGGCCGTGAGCGATCGGGGCCTCCCCGCCGAACGCAGGGGAAGGTTCCTGCTGGGGGCCGTCGACCGCCGGGGTCGCGGTGGCCGCGTCGTTGCTCACGCCATGCCTCCGTCATGCGGGTGGGGCTGCACACTACCGGCGCCCGGAGGTGCCTGGTGCGGGATGCGGGCCCCGTCATGAGTCGCTTCACGGGCCTCGTCGCCGCCCTCGGCGGCGGCTGCCGCGCTCGCCTCGCGCTCGGCGACGACTTCGCGTACGGCGTCGATGGCGCCTCGGTAGCCGGAGCAGCGGCAGAGGTTGCCGCAGAGGGCCTGGCGGGTCTCGAGATCCGTGGGGGCGTGGTTGCCCTCCAGCAGATCGTGGATGGTCATGGCCATGCCGGGAACGCAGAAGCCGCACTGGACGGCTCCGCACCTGGCGAGGGCCCGCTGGACGTCGGACGGTTCGCCGTCGGTGGCCAGGCCCTCGACCGTACGGACCTCGGAACCGGCCGTGGCGGCCGCGGGCACCAGGCAGGAGGCGACGAGCCGGCCGTCGACCTGGACGTTGCACGCACCGCACTCGCCCTGCGAGCAACCGTCCTTGGCACCGGCGAGACCGAGGCGCTCGCGCAGCACGTACAGCAGCGACTCGCCGATCCAGGCGTCCGTGACGGGGCGGTCCGCCCCGTTCACGCGCAGGACGTACGAGGTGTGGGGGTGCTCGTCGTTCGGGAACCCGGCGGGGGCCTCCGCGGTGTCCGCCGCCGCGTCGGGGTTCCCGGGGGCCGGCATCCCGGCCTCGGAAGCCGGTTCGGGGGCCGGTGCGGGAGCCTCTTCGTGCTGCTCCGGGGCGGGTACGGCGTCCGGCTCGGCAGCCTCCGGCTCGGCGGCGGGCTCCGTCACCGGCTCCGCGACCGGCTCGGCCGGCGCCTCGGCCGCGGCGTACGTCCCCGTCGTTCCCGTGGCCCAGGGCGCGGGCGCGCCGCCCGGCAGGGTCGCGGGGTACGCCACGTCCGGGACGGGCGTACCGGCGGCGGGCGTGGCGCTTTCCGGAACGGCTGGCTGCGGCGTCGTCGCCCACGGGGCCGTCGCCCCACCCGGCAGTGTGGCCGGCGGAGTGCCACCGCCCCACTGGGACGCCAGCGCGGACGTCGTGAACTCGCCCGACTCGTCGGGGATGTCGCCCTGGGCGACCGGGATCGTCCACTGCCCGGTGAGTTCGCCCGGTGTACCGGCGGCCGGGGCCGCGCCGGGGACGAAGGTGGCGCCCGCGGCCGGGTCGACGGCCTCCGGGAACGTCCACTGCCCTGTCGCACGGGGGTCGTGGGTGGTCTGCGCGTCGGCCCGGGACTCCGGCGCGGGCTGCGGCTCCTGCGCGGGCTCGGGCCAGTGGTGCACCTCGCCGCCCTGCGACGCCTGCGGCGGCACGGTCCAGGTGCCCGTCGCCGTGGGGTCGGCATCCGCGCCCGGGGTCAGGGGCGGGATCTGGGGCGGCACATAGCCGTGCCCGGGCGCCGCGAGCGGGGCGTCCAGCGCGTCCTCCGGCGGCAGCTGGACGAAAGCGGTGGCGTCGGCGTCGTACTCCCCGCCCGGGATCGGCTGCCAGCCGCCGCCGTGCGGAGCGGGATTCCGCGACGCGTTCTCTTCGGAGCTCATGACAGCGCCCTCCCCAGTGCTCGTCGGGCCAGTGCGGCGACCACGCGCCGCAGATGCAGGACGGCGGGCGGCAGCTGCTCCTCGCCCTGTGGGTCGGGGATGCAGGCGGCCGCCACGTACTCCCCGAACGCCGCCAGCGCCTCCGGCGCCAGCCCGCGCTCGCCGTCCCAGTCGATCAGCGAGGCGATCCAGCGCTCGGCCTCCAGCGGGCGCAGCGGCATCGGTGCGATGGCGCCGACCGCGCAGCGCACCCCGCGGCGCGCCGGGTCGAGGACGACGGCGACGGACGCCGAGGCCCGGCCGGGGCCGGTGCGCCCGGTGGCCTTGAGGAACACCTGCGGGGCGTGCAGCAGCGGTACGCGTACGAAGCCGATCAGCTCGGCCGGGCCGAGCATCTCCCGGCCGGCCAGCAGGTGGGAGACCGGGATCTCACGGCGGGCGCCGCCCGGTCCGGCGATCACCAGGTCCGCCTCCAGGGCGGCGAGCACGGGCAGGGTGTCGCCGGTGGGGGCGGCGGTGACGATGTTGCCGCCGAGCGTGCCGGCGTTGCGGATCTGCGGCGGACCGGCAGCCCGGGCCGACGCGGCGAGCGCGGGGATGAGCGCGGCGAAGTCGGGCCGGCCCATCCGGGAGTGGGTGAGGCCGGCGCCGAGGAGCGCGTGGCCGTCCTGGTACTGCCAGCCGCGGAGGTCGTTGATGCGGCCGAGACCGACGAGGCCGGCGGGCCGCAGCCGGCCCTTGTTGACGGCCGCCATCAGGTCCGTACCGCCCGCGACCGGCACGGCGGCGGGCATGGCGGTGAGCGCCGCCACGGCCTCGTCGAGCGAGGCCGGCAGCGTCACGGACTGCGCCGCCTGCGGTGCGTGCGTGGTCAACCCAGCTGCCCCTTCCCGGTGTCCCGGCTGTCCCCCTGTGATGCCGTACCGTACGTGCTCACAGCCCGGACTTGGCAACTCTGGCACATCTTCCGGGCGGACCGATGCGAGGGTCCACGAAGGACGCATCCGTCCCGGACATCCCTGCGAAGGGGAATCGTCCGTTTTGCTACGGCATGGCAGTCACATGCGGATTGCCGCTTTTATACATCCCTTGTGTGACTTTCCCCTGTGGCCCACCACAGTCCCAGGGACCCGCCCGCGGGACATCCCCTTGCGGCCGGGCTCACACGTTTGGGGGCGCCCCCTCGATCGGGCGTCCGAGACAGCCCGTCATTCCTTTGGGGGCCGGACGCATCTGCCACGGCAACGGGCCCCCCGGCGGCCGGTAGTCGACGCCGAGCGCGTCAAGCCGCTGATAATGGGCCGACATTCGCCGCTCGAAATCGGCGAAATCACGGTCCGCCGGGGCGGGCAGCGCGGACCAGGCGACCTCGGCGAAGGCGGCGAGACGCGGGAAGACCTGGTAGTCGACGCGGGAGCGGTCCTGCATGACCTCGGTCCAGACGTTGGCCTGGGTGCCGAGGACACGGGCGGCCTCGGCCGGGGTCAGCTCCGGCGGGACGGGCTCGAAGCGGTAGACGTCCTCCAGCGTGCGTACGTAACCGATCGGCATGGGTTCGTCGGCGCCGGGGGCTTGGCGGTGGTCGAGGTAGACCTGCTGCTCGGGGCACATGACGACGTCGTGACCCGCCCGGGCGGCGGCGATCCCGCCGCCGTATCCGCGCCACGAGGAGACCGCGGCGCCTTCCGCGAGGCCCAATTCCGTCGTCTCGCCTCCGGGCGCTCGTACCCCCTGTCGACTCCCCCAGCTACCGCTGGGCGGTGCCCCCACCTCGTCGCGCGGTCGCTCACGCGGCGGTAGCCGCACATCGATCGGAGCCCTCGCTCCCTCCTCCTCGTCACTCTCGACAGGGGCGCGCCCTTTGGCTCGTCTCCCGCCCTCCAGGATCTCGTCCCAGCCGATGAGGCGGCGGCCGCGGGCGCCGAGCCAGTTGTCGAAGTGCCGGATGAACCAGGACTGCAGCTCGTCCTCGTCGGCGAGGCCGAGCTCCTTGATGCGGGTCTGGGCGGCCGGGGAGGCCTTCCACTGGTCCTTCAGGCACTCGTCGCCGCCGATATGGATGAACGGGGAGCCGGCGGCAGGGAAGAGGTCGAGCACCTCCTCCAGCACGCCCTCGTAGAAGCGGAGCGTGTTGTCGGTGGGGGCGAGGACGTTCGGAGTGATGCCCCAGGTGTCCCGGACGGACAGCCCGGCCGTGTCGATGACGTCGGTGTTGCCCAGTTCCGGATACGCGGCGATGGCGGCCTGCGAGTGGCCCGGGATGTCGATTTCCGGAACGACGGAGATGTGCCGCTCGGCGGCGTACGCGGCGATCTCGCGGATGTCGTCCTGTGTGTAGTAACCGCCGTGCGGTTTCTCGTCCCACAACTCGGAGGCCCGGTGGCCCCATTTCGTACGGGAACGCCACGCGCCGACCTCGGTGAGGCGCGGATGGCGCTTGATCTCGATGCGCCAGCCCTGGTCGTCGGTGAGGTGGAAGTGGAAGACGTTGAGCTTGTGGGCGGCGAGGAGATCGAGGTAGCGGAGGACGTCGTCCTTGGGCAGGAAGTGGCGGGCCACGTCGAGCATGAGGCCGCGCCAGCGGAAGCGGGGGGCGTCATGGATGGTGACGGCGGGGACTTCCCACTCCTCCTTCCTGACCACGGGGGCCCGGCGGAAGGCGTCCGGACCCAGCAGCTGACGGAAGGTCTGGGCGCCCCAGAACACACCCGCCTCACTCGCCCCGTCGATGGCGACGACGTAGCCGTCGGCGGTGAAGCGGTACGCCTCCGGGCTGCCGAGCTCCTCGGCGAGCGAGGGGACGATCCGCAGCAGGATGCGGTTCCAGTTGTCCGTGTGCGGCGGAAGCGGGAACCCGGTGGCCGCGCCGACGGTGGCGCGCAGCCACCGCGCGACCCGCTCGGTGCCGGGACCCGCCTCGATCTCGGTCTCCGCATCGATGACGTATCCCGTGCCGCCGCCGGGCAGCGAGGCGGACAGCCGCGCCGGAGCCGGAATCAGTTCCACCGCCGGCGTGGGGAAAGAGGGATGGTTGCTCATACCGTCAGTCCTTCACCGCGCCGCCCAGTCCCGAGACCAGACGTCGCTGTACGAGTACGAAGAAGACGAGCACCGGAACAGTCATCACGGTCGACGCCGCCATGATTCCACCCCAGTCGTTCTCGTCCGGCTTGAAGAAGACCAGCAGCGCCATCGGAAGCGTGGACTGCGAGGTGTCGCTGATGATGAAGGACTTCGCGAACAGGAAGTCGTTCCACGTGGAGATGAACGAGAAGACGCTCGTCGCCACCAGCCCCGGGAAGACCAGCGGGAACAGAATCTGCCAGAGGAAGCGCGTACGGCTCGCGCCGTCGATGTACGCGGCCTCCTCCAGCGCATCAGGGACCGCCTTGACGAAGCCGCGCAGCATCCAGATCGCGAACGGCAGCGAGAAGGCGATGTGCGGAAGGATCAGCGCACCGAGGGTGTTGAGCTGTCCGAAGTCCCGCATCAGGAAGAACAGCGGGATGGTCAGCGCCTCGATCGGCACCATCTGCGCGACCAGGAACATGATCAGCAGCGTGGTGCGGAACCGGAAACGGAAGCGGGTCACGGCCGTCGCCGCGAGAAACGCGATCAGGGCGGAGGCGATGACCACCGCTCCGGCCACGAAGAGGCTGTTGAGGAAGTAGCGGCCGAATTCCTGCTGCTCGAAGACGCGGCGGAACGAGTCGAGGGACGGCGAAAGCGTCCAGGGCCGGGCCTCGGTGGACTGGATCTCGCCCGCCGGTTTGAAGGCGGAGAGCACCATCCAGTAGAGCGGGAAGGCGACGACGGCGGCGATGAGCAGGGCGGTCGCCTCCGCGGCGAGGCGCCACGGCCGGCGGACGCGGATACGAGCGGAGAACGCACTCACAGTTCCTCCCCCTGGCGGCGCAGCAGCCGCAGATGGACCAGCGTGACCGCGAGCAGAATCAGCAGCATCACGACGCCGATCGCCGAGCCGAGGCTGTACTGCGAGGACGCGAAAGCCTTTTGATAGGCGTAGACGTTGAGGACGAGATTCTGGCCGGCGATTCCGCCGCCGTTCGTCATCACATAGATCTGGGTGAAGACCTTGAAGTCCCAGATGACGGACTGGATGGTGACGACGCCCAGGATGGGCCGGAGCATCGGTGCCATGACGGAACGCCAGATCCGCCACTGCGAGGCACCGTCGAGCGAGGCCGCTTCGAGGACCTCACCCGGGATGGCCTTGATACCGGCGTAGACCGTCACCATCACGAACGGGAACGAGCACCACACGACCTCGAAGAGGACGAGCGCGAAGGCGCTGTAGCGGCCGTACGTCCACGAGTAGTCGCCCAGTCCGAGGACCTTGTCGACCGGGCCGAAGTCCGGGTCGAAGAGGAAGACCCAGACCGTCGAGCCGGTGATCGCGGGCGTCGCCCACGCCCCGAGCGCGGCGAGCATCAGCGCCAGCCTGGGCACGGCGCGGATCCGCGTGAGCAGTACGGCGAGGGCGCACCCGACCGCGAGCGTGGCGACGACGCAGGCCGCGGCGAAGACGAGGGTGGCGAGGAGGACCTGCCAGAACTGGCTGTCGCCGAACAGGGCGGAGTAGTTGGCGAACCCCTGGAACGAGGTCGGTTCGCCGCCGCTGACCTGGGCCTGGGTGTACTCCAGGAACGAGATCAGCCCGAGCTGACAGATCGGGTAGACGAGCAGCCCGCCCAGCACGACGAGCGCGGGCGCGAGGTACATCCACGGGGTCCAGGCCCCGCGGCCCCGCCCCCGCACCGTGCGCGTCCTGCGGACGGCCTCCGACGATGCGCCACGGGCGCCCGGGGTCCCGGCTTTGCCGACGCCTGTGGCGGGGTCCGCCGAGGCTGCCGCAGCAACCGGCGGACCCGCGGCATCCGCAGAGCCGCGGAACTCGGCCGGAGACCGCGAAACCCGGCAGGCACCGAGCCCGCGGCCCGCATGCCCGCCCTCGAACGCCGGACGGGCTGGAACAGCCTCCTGCATCGCCCCGGCGTCACCCGGGGCCGAAGGCTCCGTGGTGCCGGGCGACGCGGCCGGGGGTTCGGGGGCGTCAGCCCCCGGGACAGGTGTCGTCATTGGTCAGCCCGCGGACGCGAACGCCGCGTCCATCTTCTTCGCCGCGTCGTCGGAGGCAGTCGCCACGTTCTTCTTGCCGCTGACGATCTCCTGGAACATCGTCGGCAGGACGAGCGAGGCGTCGATCTGACCCCAGCCCGGGGAGGCGGGGACGAACTTGGTGCCGGCGGCGAGCGTGTCGATGAACGGCTTGACGAAGGGCTCCTTCGTCGCCGCCTGCGCCCGCACATCCGTGTAGGTCGGCAGGAAGCCCATCGCCTCGAAGAGCTTGCCCTGCGTCTCCTTGCCCGCCAGGGACTTCATGAGGTCCACGGCGAGCGTGCGGTGCGAACTGCTCTTCAGCACACCGATGTTGTTGCCGCCCGCGAAGGCCGGTGCGATCGAACCGGCGGTGGCTCCCGGCAGCGGTACGACCGCGTACTTCCCCTTCACCGCGCCCGCCTCGACCGCCGCGTGGCTGAAGTCGCCGCCGATCGCCATCGCCGCCTTGCCGGAGGCGAACGCCGTCACCGTCGCGTTCCCGCCCATCGACGCGCACTTGGCCGCCGGACAGTTGTCGTCGCCGAACAGCGAGGTGTAGGACTCGATGCCCTTGCGCGCGGCCGGGCTGTTGATGGCCGCCTTGTACGAGCCCCCGGTCTCCGACGCCAGCTCACCGCCGTTCGCCCAGATGAACGGCATCGCGCCGTACGTGTACGCGCCGCCGACGGCGATCCCGTACAGCTCCGGCTTCGCCTTGTGGATCTTCTTGGCGGTGGACACGAGCTCGGCCTGCGTCTTGGGGGCCTGGACGCCGAGTTCCTTGAAGACGTCGGTCCGGTAGTACAGCGCGCGTACGCCGACGAAGAACGGGGCGCCGTACACCTTTCCGTCCACCGTCACCGACCGCTTCGCGGTCGGGTCGGTGTCCTTCGCCTCGGCCCAGGCCCCGAACTCCGCGCTCACATCGGCGAGTCCGCCGCCCTTGACGTAACCGGCGGTGTCCGTGTTGCCGTACTCGATCAGGTCGGGCGCGCTCCCGGGGTCGTTGAAGGCCGCCTTGATGCGCTGGGCGCGGGTGTCGACGGGTATGTACTCGACCTCGACCTTCGCGTCCTTGTGCCGGCCGCGGAAGGCCGCGATCGCCGCGTCGACGACCTGCTCCTTGGGTTTGTTGTCGACCTCCTGGAAGAGCCAGACGCGGAGCGTGCCGCTCTTCTCGTCGGTCTTCGCGCTGCTGTCGGAGGTCTGCGGGGCACACGCCGTGGCGGTGACCCCGGCCAGGACGAGTGCGGTGACCGGGGCGGTCATTCGGGCAGCGAGCTTCATCGACGGGACCCCTCCCTCTAACGTTGCAACATACGCAACGAGCGTTTCGTATTGCACAACACGCGAGAGGTTAGGGCGGCGCAAACACGCCGACAAGAGGTCTCAACCACTCTGTGACCAGCGGGCGCACCCCGTGCAACGGCAGGCAGAACGCAAACGGCCCCCGGGGCGCGCCGCAGCGCGCCCCGGGGGCCGTCCCCGACGGGAAGGACCGGTTACTTGTCCTTGCCGCCCTTGTCCTTGTCGCCACCAGGGCCCATGGACTCGTAGATCTCCTTGCACATGGGGCAGACCGGGTACTTCTTGGGGTCGCGCCCCGGAACCCAGACCTTGCCGCACAGTGCCACCACGGGAGTGCCGTCGAGGGCGCTCGCCATGATCTTGTCCTTCTGGACGTAATGGGCGAAGCGCTCGTGGTCGCCGTCGCCGTGCGACACCTGCGGTGTCGGCTCTACGAGAGTGCCCGTACCTGTCCCGCGCTCGGGCTCGAGAGTGCTCATAGGTGCCAAGGGTACTGAAGGGCGGCGGGAGAGGGCCCGGCGGTGGGTGGGGCCCTCTCAGTTCAGCGAAGGGTCGTCCGGATACGTCGCGACCATCGCGAGGTCACTGCGCTGCCGCCGCAGGACCGACCGCCACAGCGATTCGGGCCGCGGCGAGGAGACGTCGCCGGGCTCGGACTCGACGACGTACCAGGCGCCCTCGGTCAGCTCGTCCTCCAGCTGGCCGGGGCCCCAGCCCGCGTACCCGGCGAAGATCCGCAGCGAGCCGAGCGCCGCCGCGAGCAGCTCCGGCGGGGTCTCCAGGTCGACGAGCCCGATCGCCCCGTACACCCGACGCCAGCCCAGTGGCCCCTCGTCGCCGGGGATGACGGCGAGGCCGAGCGCCGAGTCGAGCGATACGGGGCCGCCCTGGAAGACCACGCCGGGCTCGCCGGCGAGGCCGGCCCAGGGCTCCAGGATGTCGCCGACACCGACCGGCGTCGGCCGGTTCAGGACCACGCCGAGTGAGCCCTCCTCGTCGTGATCGAGCAGGAGCACCACCGCGCGGTCGAAGTTCGGGTCCGCGAGGGCCGGAGTGGCGACGAGCAGCCGCCCTGTGAGGGAGGACACCTCGGTCATGCGACACATGATCCCGCATCTTCGCCCTCCGCGGGGAGCGGGCGGCGGAGTGTGAGCCGACGCAGCTCAGGGCGCACCGCGGCAGCGGGAGCGCGCGGCGGGTCCGGACGGGCGGATGGTGACCGTCCGCATGTGCGCCCGAACGGAGCGTATTGTGTCTGATTCATTTCGCACGAGGGTCCCCCCTTGGCCTTACGGGAGTGGGGTAGTCGCCCCTTACGCTTAGCCCCTGGCCCCTGCCCGACCTCCCCCTCGCTCCGCTGGGGGGACCCCCTCCGGAACGCGAGATACATGACCGGCACAGACGATGTACTGCTTGTCCACGGCGGAACCCCGCTCGAGGGCGAGATCCGCGTCCGAGGCGCCAAGAACCTGGTGCCCAAGGCTATGGTCGCCGCGCTGCTCGGCAGCGAGCCGAGTCGGCTGCGCAACGTTCCCGACATCCGCGACGTGCGGGTGGTGCGCGGGCTGCTGCAGCTGCACGGGGTGACGGTACGCCCCGGTGACGAGCCCGGTGAGCTGGTGCTCGACCCGACGCACGTCGAGAGCGCCAATGTCGCCGACATCGATGCCCATGCGGGTTCCTCGCGGATCCCGATCCTGTTCTGCGGGCCGCTGCTGCACCGGCTCGGCCACGCCTTCATCCCCGGTCTCGGCGGCTGTGACATCGGCGGCCGGCCGATCGACTTCCACTTCGACGTGCTGCGACAGTTCGGCGCGAAGATCGAGAAGCGGGCGGACGGACAGTACCTGGAGGCTCCGCAGAGGCTTCGCGGTTGCAAGATCCGGCTGCCGTATCCGTCGGTCGGCTCGACGGAGCAGGTGCTGCTGACGGCGGTGCTGGCGGAGGGCGTCACCGAGCTGTCGAACGCGGCGGTGGAGCCGGAGATCGAGGACCTCATCTGCGTACTGCAGAAAATGGGCGCGATCATTTCGATGGACACCGACCGGACGATCCGGATCACCGGTGTCGACCGGCTCGGCGGCTACACCCACCGGGCGCTCCCGGACCGTCTCGAGGCCGCGTCCTGGGCCTCGGCGGCGCTCGCGACCGAGGGCAACATCTATGTGCGCGGCGCGCAGCAGCGCTCGATGATGACGTTCCTCAACACGTACCGGAAGGTCGGCGGCGCCTTCGAGATCGACGACGAGGGCATCCGCTTCTGGCACCCGGGCGGCTCGCTCAACGCGATCCACCTGGAGACGGACGTGCACCCCGGCTTCCAGACCGACTGGCAGCAGCCGCTGGTGGTGGCCCTGACCCAGGCCGCGGGCCTCTCCATCGTGCACGAGACGGTGTACGAGTCCCGGCTGGGCTTCACCTCCGCGCTCAACCAGATGGGTGCGCACATCCAGCTGTACCGCGAATGCCTGGGCGGCTCGGACTGCCGCTTCGGCCAGCGCAACTTCCTGCACTCGGCGGTCGTCTCCGGCCCGACGAAGCTCCAGGGCGCGGATCTGGTGATCCCGGACCTGCGCGGCGGCTTCTCCTACCTGATCGCCGCGCTGGCGGCGCAGGGGACCTCGCGGGTCCACGGCATCGACCTGATCAACCGGGGCTACGAGAACTTCATGGAGAAGCTCGTCGAACTGGGCGCGAAGGTGGAGCTCCCGCGCGGCTCCGTCGTCTGAACCAGGCTCCGTCTCCCCGGGGCGAGCCCCCGGCCTTCTTCACCCGGCAAGCGCCGGACGGCCCGGACAACCGGGCGGTCCGGCGCTTGCCGGGTATTCGGGGGCTCCGCCCCGTGCCCCCGCCAGGGCTCCGCCCCGAACCCGGTGCCTCAAAACTCCCCCTACGCCCTACGGGCATGACGGGACCCCCAGCGGGGCTGGATTCGGGGCTTGAGGACACGGCCGAAGCACCTACGTGCCCGCCGGAGGCGGCTGGAGCCCGCACATCGCCGTACGGGCTCATCTGAGCCCCTCCGGAGATTGAGGTGGGCCCACGGCCGCCAGGGCGTAGGGAAGGGGGTTGGGGGGGCAGAGCCCCCGGAAAACGAAGGGGCGGCCACCCCGGTCCGGGTGGCCGCCCTGTCGCTCATGGACTTACTTGCCCTTGGCGGCTTCCTTGAGCTTCGAGCCCGCGGAGACCTTCACGCTGTAGCCGGCCGGGATCTGGATCGGGTCGCCGGTCTGCGGGTTACGAGCGGTGCGAGCGGCACGGTGGGTGCGCTCGAAGGTCAGGAAGCCGGGGATGGTGACCTTCTCGTCGCCCTTGGCGACGATCTCGCCGACGGTCTCGGCGAGAGCGGCCAGCACGGCGTCGGCGTCCTTGCGGGTCACCTCGGCGCGGTCGGCCAGCGCGGCCACCAGCTCACTGCGGTTCATGTTGTTACTCCCGTGTTCTTCTTGCCTGTGAGGCGTGAGATCGAAGCCGATGCTGCCAGGGCCCTCGGACAGTCCCCGGACCCGGGTCTGCTGTCAGACCCTCGCGCCCAATTGAGCATCCTGCCCCCACCAGCGGCGGGAAAGCCAATCCGGCACCCTCCGGAGTCACACGAAAAGCGCCACTGCCTCGTCGTGGTGACGTTCCGTCGACTCCATGGAAACTCCTCGGAGCCATAGAGGCCGCCTGCCGCCGTCCGTGGTGCGCGGCCGGGCGGTCGCGGGGTCATGGTCCGCCACCCTAGAGGGGCGTTCCTGACCCCGCGACTCGCGACGCGCCGTCGTCAGGCGGACGTGGGGCCCGTCACAGCCGCGCCCGCCGCCCTCGCGGCGTCCCGTACGGCTCCGGCGACCGCGCCCGCGACCTTCTCGTTGAAGACGGACGGGATGATGTAGTTCGGGTTGAGCTCGTCCTCGGTGACGACGTCCGCGAGCGCCGCGGCCGCGGCCAGCATCATCTCCGTGTTGACCGTACGGGACTGGGCGTCCAGAAGCCCGCGGAAGACGCCCGGGAAGACCAGCACGTTGTTGATCTGGTTGGGGAAGTCGGAGCGGCCGGTCGCGACAACTGCCGCCGTCTGGCGGGCGATTGCCGGCTCCACCTCGGGGTCAGGGTTCGCAAGAGCGAACACGATGGCGCCGTCCGCCATCGCCGCGACATCGTCGGCACCCAGCACGTTCGGAGCGGAGACGCCGATGAAGACGTCCGCGCCGCGCACCGCCTCCCGCAGGGTGCCGGTGACGCCCTCGGGGTTGGTGTTGTCGGCGATCCAGCGCAGCGGAGACTCGGCCGCGGCGTCGACGAGGTCCGCGCGGCCGGCGTGCACGACACCGTGGATGTCGGCGACGACGGCGTGCTTGACGCCCGCCGCGATCAGCAGCTTCAGGATGGCCGTGCCCGCGGCGCCGGCGCCGGACATGACGACCCGTACGTCGCCGACCGCCTTGCCCACCACGCGCAGCGCGTTGGTCAGGGCGGCGAGCACGACGATCGCGGTGCCGTGCTGGTCGTCGTGGAACACGGGGATGTCGAGGGCCTCACGGAGCCGCGCCTCGATCTCGAAGCAGCGGGGCGCGGAGATGTCCTCGAGGTTGATGCCCGCGAAGCCGGGGGCGATCGCCTTGACGATCTCGACGATGGCGTCGGTGTCCTGGGTGTCCAGGCAGAGCGGCCAGGCGTCGATGCCGGCGAAGCGCTTGAAGAGGGCCGCCTTGCCCTCCATGACGGGCAGGGCGGCCTTCGGGCCGATGTTGCCGAGGCCGAGGACGGCGGAGCCGTCCGTCACGACCGCGACGGAGTTGCGCTTGATGGTGAGGCGCCGGGCGTCCTCGGGATTCTCGGCGATGGCCATGCAGACGCGCGCCACACCCGGCGTGTAGACCATGGAGAGGTCGTCACGGTTGCGGATGGGGTGCTTGGACTGCATCTCGATCTTGCCGCCGAGGTGCATCAGGAAGGTCCGGTCGGAGACCTTGCCGAGGACGACGCCCTCGATGCCGCTCAGCTTCTCGACGATCTCGTCGGCGTGCGTGGTGGAGGTTGCCGCGATGGTGACGTCGATACGGAGCTTCTCGTGGCCGGAAGCAGTGACGTCGAGTCCGGAGACCGAACCGCCGGAGGACTCCACGGCCGTGGTGAGCTGCGAAACGGCGGTTCCGCTCGCGGGCACCTCCAGCCGGACCGTCATCGAGTACGAGACGCTGGGCGCCGTTGCCATGGCCGAGTTCCTCTGCTTTCCCTAGCTTCGTTGCTGCGCCGCCCCGGCGGTGGCCGGGCAGGGCCCTCCGATGTTCGCACCTACCTGCGAGTAGCAGGTAATAGTGGTCCTTTTGTTTCTGGAAACTGTTTTCCACCATACGAGAAGTTGTAGGGAAACAGAAGAGGTCCGCGTCGCCGATGGGCGACACGGACCTCTTCTTCACACGTACTGGGTGGCACCGACCCGCCATGCTCGCCTCGCGGCAAGTGGTCCCTCTAAGGGACGAAGGTTGGGCCCGGGGGCTTGGATCGAGCCGGTGCCACACACAGGCTAACAAAGACTCCCAGAAGGTGATTCCTGTACGGCGAGTTGACAGCGGACCGGTCCCGGCGGCGGGCCCGGTCAGTCCCGAAGCAGGTCCGGGATCCCGTCCGCGTCCGGCTCGTCGCGCCTCCCCGACACCACCGTCAGCTGCTGGGTGGCGCGGGTCAGCGCCACGTACAGCACCCGCAGCCCGGCCGGGGACTCGTCGGCGATCTCCGCGGGTGAGACGACGACCGTCGCGTCGTACTCCAGGCCCTTCGCCTCCAGCGAGCCGAGCGCCACCGCGCGGTCACCGAGGTCCGCGAGCCAGCGGGCGGCCTCCGCGCGCCGGTTCATCGCGACGACGACGCCCACGGTGCCGTCGACCTCGTCCAGCAGGCGCTGGGTCTCCTGCCGCACGGTCCGCTCCAGATCGTCGCGTACCACGGTGAAGCGCGGCCGCAGCCCCGTCGAGCGGACCGCACGTGGCGCGTCCATGCCGGGCATCGCGAGCATCAGCACGCGGGCGGCGAGCTCCGCGATCTCGGAGGGGTTGCGGTAGTTGACGGTGAGGTCGAAACGGCGGCGGGGGCGGGTGCCGAGCGCCTCGTCGCGCGCCTCGGCCGCCTCGTCCGGATCCGACCAGGACGACTGCGCCGGGTCTCCCACGACCGTCCACGTGGCGTGCCGGCCGCGGCGGCCGACCATGCGCCACTGCATGGGCGTGAGGTCCTGCGCCTCGTCGACGATGACGTGGGCGTACTCGGTGCGCTCCGCGGCCAGCCGCTCGGCCCGCTCGCGCTGGGTCTCCTCGCGCTGCGGCATCAGCTCCTCAAGACCGGTGAGATAGTCCAGCGGATCGAGTTCGCGCTTCTTCTTCGGGCGGGCGGGGGTGCCGAGCAGTGTCTGCAGCTCGTCCAGGATCGCCACGTCGTGCACGGACAGACCGTCGCGTCTCAGGCTGCGGGCGACCCTGCGCACCTCGCCGGGGTTGAGAATGCGCCGCGCCCACCGGCCGAGCCGCCTCTCGTCCGCCATCGCGTCGAGCACCCCCCGCGGGGTGAGCTCGGGCCACCAGGCGTCCAGGAACGCGATGAACGAGTCCTCGGAGGTGACGTCCTCGTCGAAGGACGAGCGCAGCTCGGCCGCGAGCTCGGGATCGGTGTGGCGGGTGGCGGCGCCGGACTTGGCGTACAGGGCGTCGAGCAGAAGCCTGCGGGCGCGCGGGCGCAGCAGGTTGACCGGCGCGGTGCCGCTCAGCGCGTTCTGCCGGATGCGCCGCAGTTCGTCGGCCTCCAGCTCCAGCCGCCGCCCGAAGGCGACGACCCGCAGCCGGCCGGTCGGCCCCGCGGGCGACGCACCGCCGGTGCCCGCTCCCCTCGGCTCCTCACCGAAGGCGAGCTGCCCGTCGGTGCGACCGGCGCCGCGCCGCGCGTCCCCGGACTCCAGCGCCCCGCGCGCCGCCTTGCGCAGCACCTTCAGCATCCGCGAGGAGCCCTTGACGCGGGCGACCGCGGGTTCGTCGTACGTCGAGGCCTCGACCCCGTCGACCAGGGACCCCACCGCGCGGATGGCGACCTGGCCCTCCTCCCCGAGCGAGGGCAGCACGCCCTCGGTGTAGGCGACCAGCAGCGGCGTCGGGGAGACGACCAGAATGCCGCCCGCGTACCGCCGCCGGTCCTGGTAGAGCAGATACGCGGCACGGTGCAGGGCAACCGCCGTCTTGCCGGTGCCGGGCCCGCCGGACACCTCGGTGACGGATGCGGCGGGGGCCCTGATCACCAGGTCCTGCTCGGCCTGGATGGAGGCCACGATGTCCCGCATGGTGTGGCTGCGGGCCTGGCCGAGCGCGGCCATCAGCGCGCCGTCGCCGATGACGGGCAGCTCCAGTCCGCCCAGGGAGGCCTTGAGCTCGGGGCGCATCAGATCGTCCTCGACACCGAGGACCCGGCGGCCCTTGGAGCGGATGACCCGGCGGCGCACCACCCGGCCGGGGTCGACCGGGGTGGAACGGTAGAAGGGTGCGGCGGCCGGGGCGCGCCAGTCGATGACCAGCGGCGCGTAGTCGGAGTCGAGCACACCGATGCGGCCGATGTGGAGGGTCTCCGCGATCTCGGCCGTGTTGTCGTCCCGTACGGCGTCCTCGGCCGGCTCCACCGAGGTGTACGCGCCGTCGGGGCCCTTCTTGCCGTGCTTGCCGCGCAGCAGGTCGATCCGGCCGAAGAGGAAGTCCTCGAACTCGCTGTTGAGCCGGTTGAGGTGGACACCGGCCCGGAACACCTGGGCGTCCCGCTCGGCCAGCGCGCCGGGCGTACCGACCTGGCCGCGCTTGGCGGCGTCGTTCATCAGGAACTCCGCCTCGTGGATCTTCTCCTCGAGGCGGCGGTACACCTGGTCCAGATGTTCCTGCTCGACACCGATCTCGCGGTCACGGACCGTGTCGGCTGTGGTACCAGCGGCTTCCTGCGCGGCCACCGAGGCCCCCTTCTGACGTGCACTGGGCAGCCGTCAACCGTACGCGAAGGGGGCCGTTATGTCAGGCGGCAGGACCGGGGCCTTGTCTCAGGCGCCGACCTCCACCAGGCGCTTTCCGTCGAAGGTACGGACCTCGAAGTGATCGATCTCGTTCCGGTCCATCGCCGCTCCGCCATGGATGTACAGGGGACTCTTGCCCTGTTTGTTTGTACTGTCCGGAATGCCGTAACCCCACTTCGGGACGGCCCAGGAGGTGACGACCTCCTCCTCGCCGGTCTTGGAGACGGCGATCAGATTGCACTTGAGCGGACCCTTGACGTTCTTGAGCTCCAGAACGGTGTGGGTGCCCCAGCCCTTCTTCTCCATGCCGACCGTCGCGCTGACCTTGGTGACCGCGTCCGTGGCCTGGACCTTCTCCTCCATGTGGTTGAAGAAGGCGTCCTCGGCGGGGCTGGTCGGGTGGGGATCGGCGACATTGCTGCCGTGGTCGTCCCCCTGGGTGGCCACCACGGCGACGGCCGGGCCGCCGATGATCAGGGCCACCGAGGCTGCGATCATGTACATGCCGCGTCGGCGCTTCTGAGCGCGCTTGACGGCCACCTCGTCGACGAGCCTGCCCAGCAGCTGGGGGCTCGGTGCGGCCGGAATCACCGGGGCAGGCCGACGGGACGGCGGCTCCATGAGGGTGCTGGTGAACGGCAGAACATTCGGCTCCGGCGGCGCCGACCGCTGTCCGGGCGGTTCGGCGAGCATCGCCAGCATCGGCTCCATGCCCGCGAACTCTTCGAGGTGGGCGGCGCAGATGTCGCAGCCCGCCAGATGAGCTTCGAAGGCGGTGGCTTCCGCGTCGTCGAGAATGCCGAGGACGTACGCCCCCGCGGTTTCATGGACCGAGCCCTCTTCGGACTGTCCGAACTGTCCGAACTGGTCCTGCCTGTTCATGCCGTGACCCCCCTCTCCTCAAGAGCGAGCTTCATGGAACGCAATGCGTAGAACACACGGGACCGGACGGTCCCACTGGGTATGCCGAGCGTCTCGGCCGCCTCATTGACGGTACGCCCTTTGAAATACGTCTCGACGAGTACTTCCCTGTGCGCAGGGGTCAAATCATCAAGCGCATCCGATAGCGTCATCAGCCACAACGCCTTGTCGATCTCGTCCTCCGCGGGCATGACCTCCAGCGGCGACGGATCGACCTCCTGCGGCCGGGCCTGCCGGCTGCGGTGACCGTCGATGACGATGCGCCGTGCGACCGTCACCAGCCAGGGTCGGACAGAGCCGGTGGCCCGATTGAGCTGACCGGCGTTCTTCCAGGCACGGATGAGCGTCTCCTGCACCACGTCCTCGGCGCGCTGGCGGTCGCCGGCGACGAGGCGCAGCACGTAAGCGAGGAGGGGGCCGGCGTGCTCCTGATACAACGCGCGCATCAACTCCTCGTCGGGAACGGAGGTGCTGGTGCGCGGCGTAACAGCTCGATGCCGGGCCCTGCCTGAACGGTCATCGGCCACGGCGGCATCCTTGCGCACCTGAACCTCCCGGTCGAGACCTTGTCTGATGTCTGACTGCTTCCTGTCTTCCATCTCTACGGAGGCAACCGGAGATCCGCTCAATGCGGCCGGGAAATTCTTCAAGATCTTTCAGAGCGGTCCGCGGACGGACCGGGGGACGGGACTGCGGAGGGCTCTCCAGGCGCGTCCTCACATACGGGCAACTGCCGTGCGGCGGCGGTGTCTTGCGACCCGCTCGCGGTTGCCGCACACCTCGCTGGAGCACCAGCGGCGGCGCCGTCCGCGGGAGGTGTCGAGATAGACGCGCCGGCAGTTGTCGCCCTCGCAACGGCGCAGCCGGGCGCGCGCGACGGGGTCTGTGAGCAACTCCACAGCGTCGCGGGCGACTGCGGCGAGCATCGCGGCGCACTCGGGCCGGGCGAGCGGGGCGCGGACGAGGACGCCGTCGTCGTCGCGCACGGCCCTGAGGGCAGGCGGGGCGGAGTCGGCGGCGAGCGCGTTGAGCCGGTCGAGCGCGGCACCGGGGATGCTGGTCGGCCCGGTGTCGATCTGTTCGTGCACCAGGAGGCTTACGCAGTCACGCAGTTCGGCGAAGCGGTCGACCCAGTCCTGGCCGACCGGGTCGAGCGGTGTGCCTGCGGGCAGCAGTCCGGCCGCCGTCAGCCACTGGCCGAGCCGCTCGGGCCGGTCGAGCGGTCCCGGGCCCGCGGCGGGCTCTGCCGTCGCCACCAGGTCCAGACATACGCGCCCGGAATCGAACCGCCACTCGTACGAGCCGATGCCCATGAGTTCAGAGTGCCCCCGACGAGGCGCCGTCGGAACCCCTCAGACCGGAGGTGGATCGTCGTGCAGGATCCGCTGGAACAGCCGGTGGTCGCGCCACTCGCCGTCGATGTGGAGATACCGGGCGGCGATCCCGATGACCTCGAACCGCGCCTTCGCGAGGACGCGTTGAGAGGCGGCGTTCCCGAGCAGGGTCGCGGCCTCGACCCGATGCAGCCCGAGCTCCTCCCGGGCGGTCCGGCACACCTCCTCGACCAGCCGCGTGGCGAGACCTCGTCCGGTGTACTCGCCGTCGACCCAGTACCCGAGATGCGCACTGCGGAACGGTCCGAGCGCGACCCCCGAGAGCGTCGCCTCCCCGACGATCCTGTCCCCGTCGAACAGATGCCACCGGTACGCCCTCGGGTCGGCGAGCCGCGCCGCCTGCGCCGTTGCCGTATAGAACGACTCGGCCCTGCGCGGCTCCCACGGCCTCATGTACTCCCGATTACGCGCGAAGGCCTCGGCGAGCGCGGGCGCACGGTCGCCGGAGCCCGCATCGGCCGCCCCGACGGCGCGGATCTCGATCATGCTCGTACGGTAGCCCCGAAGGCGCCCGACGGCGTGCCCGGTGGACCGCCGCGTGCGCGTGCCGCCCGGGGCCGCGGCACGACGGCGGTACGACGACGGCACGGCCGCGGCACGGCGGCGGGGCGCACGTGGCCGCGGCGCTGGTCAGGCGTCCGCGTACTTGGTGTCGGCCACCGGGTCCAGGGCCAGGCGGTAGCCGCGCTTCACCACCGTCTGGATGAGGTTCGGCGTGCCGAGGGCGGTGCGGAGGCGGGCCATGGCCGTCTCGACGGCGTGTTCGTCGCGGCCCGCGCCCGGGAGGGCGCGCAGGAGGTCCGCACGGGAGACGACCCAGCCGGGGCGGTGTGCGAGGGTGTTCAACAGGGACATCCCGGCCGGCGGGACGGGACGCACCTCGCCGTCGATGACGACGGCATGGCCACGGATCTCGACGCGGCGGCCCGCCACCGGCAAGGCCCTGGCCCGCGAGGGCAGTTCGACGCACAGCAGCTGGACGAGCGGGCCGAGACGGAAACGGTCCGGCTGGACCGTGTCCAGGCCGTGCGCCTGGAGCGGCAGGGCGGTGACTGGGCCCACGCAGGCCGGCAGGACATCGTGGCGCAGGGCGTCCAGCAGTTCCGGAAGCAGGCCGCGGTCCTCGGCACGCGAGAACAGCGAGGCCGCCGCCGGGGCGCTCGTGAACGTCACCGCGTCCAGCGCCCGCGACACCGTGGCGTCGAGCAGCCGGTCCAGCGGACCCAGCTCCTCCGGCGGCATCCACCGGTAGACGGGTACGACGACGACCTCGGCGCCTCCGGCCCGCAGCGCCTCCACGAACCCGGGGAGCGGTTCGCCGTGCAGCTGCAGGGCCACCCGCCGGCCCGCGACACCCTCCGCGAGAAGACGGTCGAGCACCTCGGCCATCGACTCGGAGCTCGGCGACCACTCCTCCGTCAGCCCCGCGGCCCGGATCGCGCCCTTCACCTTCGGCCCGCGGGCGAGCAGTTCGACGCCGCGCAGACAGTCGAGCAGGTCCTCACCGCAGCCCCAGCCGTCCGCCGCCTCCACCCACCCGCGGAACCCGATCGCGGTGGTGGCGACGACGACGTCCGGGGCGTGCGCGATGAGCTCCTTGGTCGCGGCGAGAAGCTCGCCGTCGTCCGCGAGCGGCACGATCCGCAGGGCGGGGGCGTGCAGCACGGCCGCACCGCGGCGCTGGAGCAGCGCGCCCAGTTCATCGGCGCGCCTGGCCGCCGTCACGCCGACCGTGAAGCCCGAGAGCGGGGCGACCGCTGCGATGCCGTGCTGTTCGTCGTACATGCCGACCGAGCCTGGCAAGGAAGCGTGACAGGCTCGGTTCGGCTGCATTTCCTCGTGGTTACGAGGCACTCCAGGTCACACCTCGGCGTAGCTGAGCTGCGGCTTGGTCTCCGCGGCCGCGGTGGGCTGCGTCGCGGGCGCGGGCCGGCGAAGGTATACCGCCCAGGTGACCGTGAAGCACACCGCGTAGCAGGCGAGGAAGGCGACGAACGCACCCGTGCCCGTACCCGCGGTCAGGAACGACTGGCGGAAGGCCAGGTTGATGGCGAGCCCGCCGAGCGCGCCCACCGCACCGATCAGCCCCATCGACGCCCCGGACAGCCTGCGTCCGTACGCCTCCGCCGCCTCGCCCGTCATCCCGAGGGCGAGCGCCTTGGCCTTGAAGATGCCGGGAATCATCTTGTATGTGGAGCCGTTGCCGAGTCCGGTGAGGACGAACAGCCCGATGAAGCCGACGAGGAAGACCGGCAGCGACTCGATCACGGAGGCGTAGACGACGACACCGGTGGCCGCGGCCATCGCGGCGAACGTCCACAGCGTGATCCTGGCCCCGCCGAAGCGGTCCGCGAGCGACCCGCCGACCGGCCGGATGAGCGAGCCGAGCAGCGGCCCGATGAAGGTCAGCGACGCGGCCTGCAGCGGGGTCCGCCCGAACTGGGTCTGCAGCACCAGGCCGAAGGCGAAGCTGTAGCCGATGAAGGACCCGAACGTCCCGATGTAGAGGAACGACATGATCCAGGTGTGCGGGTCCTTCACCGCTTCCTTGGCCGCCCCGGTGTCGTTCTTCACGGGCGCCAGGTTGTCCATGAACAGCGCGGCACACAGCGCGGCGATCGCGATCAGCGGGATGTAGACGCCGAGCACGATCCGCGGGTGCATGGCGCCCGCGGTGCCGATGACCAGCAGCCCGACGAGCTGCACGACCGGGACGCCGATGTTGCCGCCGCCCGCGTTGAGCCCGAGGGCCCAGCCCTTCTTCCGCAACGGGTAGAAGGCGTTGATGTTGGTCATGGACGAGGCGAAGTTACCGCCGCCGACACCGGTGAGCGCGGCGACCGCCAGGAAGGTCCCGTACGACGTCCCGGGCTCCATCACCAGGTATGCGGCCCCGGTAGGCAGCAGCAGCAGCAGCGCGCTGAAGATGGTCCAGTTCCGGCCGCCGAAGCGGGCGACAGCGAAGGTGTACGGCACCCGGATCACCGCCCCGACCAGGGTCGCGGTCGCGATCAGGAAGAACTTCCCGGCCGGGTCCACTCCGTACTGGGGCCCCATGAACAGGACCATGACCGACCACAGGGTCCAGATGGAGAAGCCGATGTGCTCTGAGAGCACGGAGAAGACCAGATTCCGCCGGGCGATCCGCTCCCCTTCCTCCTTCCAGAAGGTCTCGTCCTCGGGGTCCCACTGCTCGATCCACCTGCTCGCCATGGCGCGCCTCCACTGCTGCTCCGGGTAGTGGATCCGACGCTAGGGAGGGCGGGTTTCAGCCCCGTGCCGTGAGGTGACCGGTGTGGAACCTTGCTCTCACCCGGAGCTCAGGCAGGCTGTGAGCCCTTTTCCCCGCGGGGTGCGCCGTTGGGCCAGAGCCGGGGCTTTCGCTTGGCCGCGAGGTCCTCCGCCCAGCCGAAGAGGACGATGCACACCGCGATCAGCCCCCAGGCGAGGATCAGCACCGGCACCCAGCTCTCCAGCAGCCAGGGGACGCGCTGCTCCAGGACGCCGATGCTCCAGAGCTGGTCCCACATGGTCGCGACGATCAGGATGCAGACGTTGTGCCAGAGGTAGACCGTGACCGCCCGTGAATTGAGCAGCGTGATCGTGCTGTCCCAGCCGCGCAGCTTCGCAGGCCATTCGGACCAGGACGGGCTGATGTGCAGCAGCAGGAGCACCGAACCGAAGGACCACAGCGCCTGCGCGAGCGGAATGCTGTCGAGGTCGAAGTCCGTGCGGAAGCCCTCGTGCAGGGCCCACCACAGGCCGACGGCCATGATCGCGGGCGCGACGGACGGGACGATGTAGCGGGGCAGCCGGCGCAGGATGCCTTCCTGGTGGGCCATGCCGAGGATCCAGCAGGCGCCGAAGGTGCTGAAGTCGGTGAGCGCGGAGTCGATCCGGCCCGGTACGGAGATGTACTCGAAGGCGAGGGCGGCGGAGAGCGCGAGCGGCGCGAGCAGGGTTGCCCAGGGCAGCTTCCGCAGCGCCCACAGGAGCAGCGGCGACAGCATGACGTACCAGAGGTATGCGCGGATGTACCAGAGCGGGCCTGCGAGGTCCTCGGCCCACGACTCACCCAGGAAGCCCGGGACGCCCGCGAGCTCACCGGCGAACGGCGGGTCGCTGACGGGGACGATCCAGAACAGCAGATGGGTCCACCACCAGCCGGGATGCCCTTCGGAACCGGGCCCCCAGCCCTGCAGCACCATGCCCGTCACACCGAACGCCCCCAGCACCCACAGCGGGGGCAGCAGACGGCGCATCCGCCCCCGGATCACCTGGACCGCGGGGCGCTTGAGGGAGCGGGCCATCAGGCTGCCCGCGAGCGCGAACATCACGCCCATGGACGGGAAGACCAGCGGCAGCCAGGCCCAGCCGACCAGGTGGTAGAGGACCACCCGGAAGAGGGCGAGGGCGCGCAGCAGGTCGAAGTAGCGGTCGCGTCCCGGCGCGGCGGCAGGGGCTGCGGCCTCCGGGGGCTTCCTCCTGTGGCGGGCGGGATGGAATTCGGTCGTTCCGGTCGTCACGCGACAGGCCTCCGGTCTTCACTGCTCCGCCGGGGGCTCGGTATCGAGCCCGGCGCCTCCACCGCTCCCGTCCGGCGGAGCTTCTGCCAGCGAAGCCGGCCGCCGGTGAGTGCGGTGATCCAGGACTGCAGCAGCACCACGTACATGAGCTGCCGGTAGAGGATCTGCTGGAGGGGCAGCGAGACCAGATGCGTCATGCGTTCCTTGTCGAGCCGGAACGCGTACGCGGCGCAGACGGCCTGGACGGCGAGGACGCCGAGCCAGGCGGCGATGGTCTTCTGGGTGGGGCCGAAGACCAGTCCGTACAGCAGGAAGACATCGATGAGCGGGGCCAGCAGCGGGAACAGCACCATGAAGAGGGAGACCAGCGGCAGACCGACGCGACCGAAGCGGCCGGACGGGCCGCTCTCGATCACGGCGCGGCGGTGCTTCCAGATCGCCTGCATCGTGCCGTACGACCAGCGGTAGCGCTGGGACCAGAGCTGCTGGACGGACTCGGGGGCCTCGGTCCAGGCGCGGGCCCGCTCCGCGTAGACGACGCGCCAGCCGTCGCGGTGCATCGCCATGGTGATGTCGGTGTCCTCGGCGAGGGTGTCGTCGCTCATGCCGCCGACCCGTTCGAGGGCCGAGCGGCGGAAGGCACCGACCGCGCCCGGAATGGTGGGCATGCAGCCCAGCACGTCGTACATGCGGCGGTCCAGGTTGAAGCCCATCACGTACTCGATGTGCTGCCAGGCGCCGATGAGGGAGTCGCGGTTGCCGACCTTGGCGTTGCCCGCGACCGCGCCGACGCTCGGGTCGCCGAAGGGCTGCACCAGTTCGCGGACGGTGGACGGCTCGAAGACCGTGTCGCCGTCCATCATCACGATGATGTCGTGGCGTGCGTTGCGGATGCCGTTGTTGAGGGCTTCGGGCTTGCCGGAGTTGACCTGGCGGACGACGCGGACATTGGGCAGCCACATGTCGTCGACGAGGTCCGCGGTGCCGTCCGTCGAGCCGTCGTCGATGACGATGACCTCGATCGGATGGTCGCTCTCCATCAGTGAGCGCACCGTGTTCTCGATGCACTCCTTCTCGTTGTACGCCGGGACGAGCACCGTCACCGGTTCGGTGACGGCCGGCCCCCAGCGGAAGCGGCGCCGGCGCACCTTGCGAGCGTGCCCGAAGGAGAGCAGCAGCATCAGTCCGAAGCGGGCGAAGACCAGCACACCGATCACGGCGAGGCCGACGGTCAGAGCGGCGGTGGTCTGCTCCGAGAAGGCGACGGCGGCGACCCACGCCTTGCCCTTCCACAGCTCGGGGCCGGTGACGGGGGTGTGGGCGCTGGGGGCGCCGAGGGCCTCGGTCAGATTGGCGAACGTGTAGCCGCGCTTCTGCATGTCGGGCAGGAAGCGGCCGAGTGCGGCCACGGTCTGGGAGCGGTCACCGCCGGAGTCGTGCATGAGCACGATGGAGCCCTTGGTCCCCTGGGGCGTGGCGCGCTTGATGATCGCGTCGACGCCGGGGCGCTTCCAGTCCTCGCTGTCCGTGTTGTTGAGCGCCGTGATGTAGCCGCGGCTGCCGATGTACTGGGTGACCGGCCAGGACTTGTTGTCGAAGGCGGCCGAGAACGACGAGTAGGGCGGCCGGAACAGCGATGTCCGGATGCCGGCGGCACCGGCGATCGCCAGCTGGTTCTGCGACAGCTCCCAGTCGATGCGGCCCTGCGTCTGGTACGCCAGATCGGGATGGTTGAAGGTGTGC
Organism: Streptomyces sp. NPDC053673; assembly: GCF_055585225.1. Lineage (NCBI taxonomy): Bacteria > Bacillati > Actinomycetota > Actinomycetes > Kitasatosporales > Streptomycetaceae > Streptomyces > Streptomyces sp. NPDC053673. The sequence goes on from NZ_JBVJKN010000014.1 coordinate 182,143, forward strand.
AGCCCCACCTCGTGGCCCTCCGCGACCATCCGCTCCACCAGATCGGGGTAGCGGGACGCCATGGTGCCGGTCACGAAGAAGACGGCGTGCGCGTTGTATTCCTTCAGTTTGTCGAGGACCTTCGGCGTCCACACCGGGTCGGGGCCGTCGTCGAAGGTCAGCACCAGGTTCTTGTCGGGGACGCTGAGCGCCTTGGGCGCGCCCGGGGTACGGGCGTCGATGACCGGGCCGCCCTTGAGGATCTGCCGCGGTACCTGTTCGCTGGTGTCCGGGGGCCGTACGCGGTGGTCGGCGAGGATCTCACTGTGCACGTACCCGCGCAGCATCAGCATGGCGAGCAACGCGACCAGGAACACCGAGGGCAGCAGGTAACGCATGGGGAGCCTGCGCCGCACGGTGACCGGTCTGCCGCCGGGCCGCTGACGGGCCCGCCTGCCGGTGGGGGTCATCTACTGTGCGCCTTCCCCGGCCAGCTGCTGGCCGCCTTGCTCCACCGGTGGGCCGGTGGGTCCTTCCGTCGGTGCTGTCGCGCTGTCCGTGGGCTGGGGGGCCGACGGCGTGGGCTCCTGCCCCCCGGGGCCCGACGGAGGGGCGGACACGGTGGGCTTCGGGTCGGGTGTGGCGCCACCGGCGCCGCCGGTGGTGCTCGCCGCGCTGCTGCCCGGATCGGCCGTGGTGCTGGGCTGCCCGCCGGTGAGCGGGTCGCCGGGGGAACCGCTGGGCCGCGACGGGATCAGGGCGCCCGCGGTGTCGGTGGGCCCGGGGGCGCCGGGCGTGCCTCCGGGCACGGCCGGATCGGAGGACGTGCCGGTGGGGCCGGGCGACTCCCTGACGACGCCGCTGTTCTGCTCGTCCGCGGGGCCGGGGATCAGCAGCCACGGCGCGTCCGAGTTGCCGCCCATGAGGGCGACGAGGAGCGTCACGGCGTAGCCGGCGCAGGCGATCGCCAGAACCCAGCCGATGCGGCGGAACTTCTTGCTGCGCCGACCGCTTTCGTCGACGAACACCGGTCCGTCGGAGCCTTCTTGAGGGGCCGGCTGGGCCGGGAGCTCCGAGAGCAGACGCCCGAGACCATCGAGCTGAACGGTGACCTCGTTGGGCTCATGGCTGTGCCCTGTATGGGCGTTTTCTCGCCAGTTTTCCACTGCAGTACGCACTTCCCCCACGGAACGGAGAGCGGGTGCGCGCACGACTGAACCGGACACTTGCCGTCGGACCGGGCCCCCACCCGACCCAAGCGCCCCCAACCACGATGCACCCGGGCCATGAATGTAGCGCACCCCGATGACTGCCGTGCCCCGATGTCAGTTGTCGTCCGGCACGAGACACCGGACCGTGACAAGAGACCGGTCCGGATCGGGGAGCCAGCTGCCGGGGGGCATTTCCAGCCAACCCTCTGCCGCGGCAAGTTCGCCCGCGGCGGCCCGCAGGGCGTCGAGGCCCGGGTGCTTCAACCCCCGCCGCCACACCAGCGACACCGGTGACAGCGGTACGGGCTCGACCAGGGGCCGTACGACCATGCCCGGCACCGGGAGGAACTCCCTGCTCGCCAGCACCGACCACCCTCGCTTGCGCACGACCCGCACGAACTCCTCCTGCCCGTTGATCTCCGGGAAGGGGTCGGCCATGACGATGCCCCGGCCCTCGAACAACCGGGCGGCCAGATCGGTCCACTCCGCGGTCGCCGCGTTGCCCGCGCCCGCGTAGAGGGTCTCCCCCGCCAGTGCGCCCAGGGGCACTTCAGCACGTGAGGCGAGCGGATGGTCCTCCCGCAGCAGTACGGCCATGCGTTCGTACCGCACCGGCTCGTGCGCCAGATCGGCGCGCATCGCCGGGTCGAGCCCCGCGATGCGCCCGTAGGAGGCATCGAGCCGTCCGGCGAGGATCTCGGCGGCGGCGCCGGTGAGGCCGCTGAGGTAGCGGGCGACGAACTCCAGGCCGGGGGCCGCCCGTCGGGCCTCCGCCAGCACCCGGTAGCCGGTCCCCACAGGGGCGCCGACGTCGACCAGCAGCGGCCTGTCCGGATCCGCGAAGGCGGCGGCCAGCTCGTCGTGGGCGTCGAGGACCCGACGGGCGTACGGCAGCAGCCGCTCGCCGTCCGCAGTGAGCGTCACCTGCCGGGTGGTCCGTACGAACAACTCGGCGCCCAACTCGCGCTCCAGCCGCCGGATGTCACGGCTGAGGGCCTGCTGGGCGACGTACAGCCGAGCCGCCGCGCGGGTGAAGTGCAGCTCGTCGGCGACGGCGAGGAAGGCGCGCAGCAGCCGGGGTTCGAGGTCTCGGGACAGGGACACGGCGACGAATTTACAACAGGGGCGCGTCAATGGGCTCCGAACAGGTGTTGGACCCGCACGGGCACCCGCGGCGAGCCTTGATCCATGCCGCAGAACACCTCACCCACGATGGCCACCACCGGCGGGACCCTGGTCCTGGCGCCCGGATTCCAGGAGCCGGACCACCCGCGCCCGCCGGGCCCGTACACCCGCCTCTTCCGCACTCCCGGGGCGCGGGCCTTCACCGCGGGGAACCTCATCGCCCGCCTCCCCATGGGGATGTTCAGCGTCAGCGCCGTGATCATGATCGCGGGGGCGCGTGGCTCGTACGCGCTCGCCGGGGCCGTCACCGCGACCGGCCTGGCTGCCACGGCCGTCGTCGCTCCATGGACGGCGCGGCTCGTCGACCGGTACGGCCAGGCCCGTATCGCGGTCCCCGCCACCGTGCTCGCGGTGCTCGGGTCGCTCGCCCTGCTGCTGTGCGTGCGGTACGACGCACCCGACTGGACCCTGTTCGCCGCGTACGCCGCCACCGCCACCACACCCAACACGGGCGGGATGTCCCGGGCCCGCTGGGCCCACCTGCTCAAGGGCGACCCCGGTGCCCTGCACACCGCGAACTCCTTCGAGCAGGCCGCCGACGAGCTGTGCTTCATGCTCGGCCCGGTGCTCGCGGCCCTCCTCTGCTCGGCGCTGTTCCCCGAGGCCGGCACGCTCGTCGGTGCCGTACTCCTGCTCACGGGCGTCCTGGTGTTCGCGGCCCAGCGCGGCACCGAGCCACCGGTCGCCCCGCGCGTCCTCGTCGGCTCGCCCGTCCGTACGCCCGGAATGGCCCCGATGCTGGCCGTCTTCCTCGCGACCGGCGCGGTCTTCGGCTCGATGGAGGTCGTCACAATCGCGTTCGCGGACGGCCCGGCGGCGGGCCCGGTGCTGGCCCTGCAGGCCGCCGGCTCGTGTGTGGCGGGGCTGGCGTACGGCAGGGCCCGCCGCGGCGCCGGACTGCGGACGTGCCTCGCCGCGATGACGGCGCTGATGGGGCTGCCCCTGCTCGCGGCGACCGCGACCGGCTCGCTCTTCGCCGTCGCGGGTGCGCTGCTGATCGCGGGGATGGCGACCGCCCCGACGATGGTGACCGGGATGGGCGTGATCCAGCGGCTCACCCCCGAGGCCCGGCTGAACGAGGGAATGACCCTCGCCGTCACCGCGCTCCTCGGCGGTATCGCGCTGGGCTCGGCGAGCGGTGGCTGGACGGTGGAGCACGCGGGCGCGGCGTACGGCTACGGGATCCCGATCGCCGCGGCGGCCACCGCGCTGGCGCTGGCGTGCATGACGAAGGCCCGGCTGCCGTGACGGCTGGCGAGCATGACGAAGGCCCGGCTGCCGTGACGGCTGCCGGGCCTTCGCCCACATGGGGTGCGGGGGTCTCCGTGGGCACGCCCACGGAATTCCTCCGTTTGTGGAGATGGCGGGAATCGAACCCGCGTCCAACGGTGCAGAATCAGGGCTTCTCCGTGTGCAGTTCGCTGCGATTTTCTCGGCCCCGGAGATCACGCGAACAAGTCTCCGACGGGCTCAGCCACTGTTTGATTTCCCTCCAGGCCCCGTGACCGGGCTTAGAGGTTTAGTTCCCTAGCTGATGCCAGGATCCGGGTCGGGAACAGCCCCGGGCTGACACTTCGCAAGTCGCTACTCAGGCAGCGAGGGCGAAGGAATCGCGCTTGGTGTTGGCGATTATTGGTTGCGACATATGGTTTACGAGATCATTGCCGCTTCCTCGACACGCTTCCCCTGCTTCGACATCCGCTGTCGAAACCGATCATCCCCATGTTGAGTTAACAAACGTACCCCCTCTGGGAGGGCACTTGCCATCGTACGTGACCAACGCACGAGGGTGCCAGCCTATTCCCCGCGACAGGGGAGGTCAGGCCACGGTCAGGCGCGCTGACGGCGCCGTGCCGCCGACATCGCCCGGTCCGCCTCGCGCCGGTCCTGCTTCTCCCGCAGGGTCTGCCGCTTGTCGTACTCCTTCTTGCCCTTGGCGAGCGCGATCTCGACCTTCGCGCGGCCGTCCTTGAAGTACAGGGCGAGCGGCACGATGGTGTGGCCCGTCTCCTGGGACTTGGCCTCCAGCTTGTCGATCTCCACCCGGTGCATGAGCAGCTTCCGCTTGCGCCGGGCGCTGTGGTTGGTCCACGTGCCCTGGCTGTACTCCGGCACGTGCACGTTGTGCAGCCACGCCTCGTGTCCGTCGATCTGGACGAACCCGTCCACGAGCGAGGCCCGCCCCTGGCGCAGCGACTTCACCTCGGTCCCCATCAGCACGAGACCGCACTCGTAGGTGTCGAGGATGTGGTAGTCGTGCCGCGCCTTCTTGTTCTGCGCGATCAGCTTGCGCCCTTTTTCCTTAGCCATAGTGCGGTCATTTTCGCACTACGAGCCGGTGCCGAGGCCACTCAATACTGTCTGGGCCCGTTCCTCGGCCCGCTCGCCGACCGAGAGGTCCGGCGTGATGCCCCGGCCGTCGACGTCATGACCCGCGGGCGTGCGGTAGTGACCGACGGTGAGCTCGGCCACGGACCCGTCGGGCAGCCGCTCCGGCATCTGGACCGAGCCCTTGCCGAAGGTCCGCGAACCCACGGTGACCGCGCGGCCACGGTCCTTGAGGGCTCCCGTGACCAGCTCGGCGGCGCTCATCGTGCCGCCGTCGACGAGGGCGACGACAGGCCGCTCGGTGTCCCCACCCGGCACGGCGTACAGGGCTTTCTGCTCGCCGCGCACCTCGTACGTGGCGACCAGGCCGCCGTCCAGGAAGGCGGACGCGGCGGTCACGGCCTCGGAGACCAGGCCGCCGCTGTTGCCGCGCAGGTCGAGCAGGACGCCGGCGCCGGCGGGGGCATCCCTGACGGCTTCGCGCACCCGCTCGCCGGTGCCCTTGGTGAAGGCCGCCACCCTGATCATCACGGCGCCGGCCGGGCCGTTGCCGAGTCGCCGGACGGTGACGGCCTCGGTGGCGAGCCTGGCCCTGCGCAGGGTCTCGGTCCAGGCGCGCTCGCCGCGCTGGAGGCCCAGCACCACGGACGAGCCGGCCCCGGCGGCCTTGCCGTCCCCGCGCAGCAGGGCGACGACCTCGCTGACCGGGCGTCCGTCTATGGCGGCGCCGTCGATCGTCCGCAGCTGGTCGCCGGTCCTGATCCCGGCCCTGTCGGCGGGCCCGCCGCGCTGCACGCGGGCCACCTCGACCCGCCCGTCGGTGCCGCGCCTGGCCCACAGCCCGACGCCCGTGTACGCACCCTCGAGCGCCCGCGCGAACTCTTCGTACTCACCCTTCTCGTACACCGCGCCCCAGCGGTCGCCGCTGCGGCTGACGACGTCCTCGGCGGCCTTGGCGCCGGACTTGCCGTCGGCCATGGCCTCGGCGGCGGCCCGGGCGACCTCGTCCCGGTCGACGGTCGCAGCGGCCGCACTGACGCGGGACGGGGGCAGTTCGTCGCCCACGCGGGGCAGCAGATCGGTGGCCGCGGCAGTGGCGAGGACGCTCGCGAAGACCAATGTCAGGGCCGCCCCGCGGCGGAATCCACGGGGCATCATGGGTGATTCGGGGCCCGGCATGGCGACCACTCTAGGACAAGCGAAGGGCGCCGTACGGCGGTTGACCGTACAGCGCCCAGGGCGCTTGTCACACCTTCAGGTACTTGCGCAGAGCGATGAATGCGGCCATGGCGGGCATCAGCAGACCGATCGCGAGCACCAGCGGAAGCTTGGTGATCACGGCGTCCCAGCCGATGAAGTTGACCAGTTCCATCTTCTCGGAGAGCGCCAGACCGCTGTCGATCAGGAAGTACCGGCCGACGAGCAGCATCACACAGGCCACCGCACCGCCGAGCAGCCCCGCGAAGGCGGCCTCCATGATGAACGGCATCTGGATGTAGAAGCTGGACGCGCCGACGAGCCGCATGATTCCGGTCTCACGCCGACGGCTGAACGCCGAGACACGCACCGTGTTGACGATCAGCATCAGCGCAATGACCAGCATCAGCCCCATCACGAACAGGGCCGCGATGTTCATGCCGTTCATCAGGTCGAACAGGTTCTGCAGGATGTTGCGCTGGTCCTGGACGGACTGCACACCGTCCCGGCCGGCGAAGGCGGTGGCAACCACCTTGTACTTCTCCGGGTCCTTGAGCTTGACCCGGAACGATTCCTGCATCTGGTCCGGGGTGATGGTGGCGGCGATCGGGGTGTCGCCGTACTGCTCCCGGTAGTGCTTGTACGCCTCGTCGGCCGTCTCGTGATGGATGGTCTCGACGATGTCCATCTTGTCCAGGTCGGCCTTGATCTGCTCCTTCTGCTGAGCAGTGACCGCACCCTTCTGGCACTTGGTGGTGCCGACACCGGACTCCGCGTCGTTCTTGTTGCAGAGGAAGATCGAGACGTTGACCTTGTCGTACCAGAAGTCCTTCATCGTGCTGACCTGCTCACGCATGAGCAGCGCACCGCCGAAGAGAGCGAGCGACAGGGCCACGGAGACGATGACGGCGAAGGTCATCGTCAGATTACGGCGGAGACCGACGCCGATCTCCGACAGTACGAACTGGGCGCGCATGGGGAGTCGTTCAGCCTTTCAGTGCTGGTAGCCGTAGACGCCGCGCGCCTGGTCGCGTACGAGACGGCCTTGCTCGAGTTCGATCACGCGCTTGCGCATCTGGTCCACGATGTTCTGGTCGTGGGTCGCCATGACCACGGTCGTACCGGTCCTGTTGATCCGGTCGAGCAGCTTCATGATGCCTACGGAGGTCTGCGGGTCGAGGTTGCCGGTCGGCTCGTCCGCGATCAGCAGCATCGGCCGGTTGACGAACGCCCGCGCGATGGCGACACGCTGCTGCTCGCCACCGGACAGCTCGCCGGGCATACGGTCCTCCTTGCCGCCGAGACCGACGAGGTCGAGGACCTGCGGCACGGCCTTGCGGATCTCGCCGCGCGGCTTGCCGATGACCTCCTGCGCGAACGCCACGTTCTCCGCGACGGTCTTGTTCGGCAGCAGACGGAAGTCCTGGAAGACCGTGCCGAGCTGGCGGCGCATGTGCGGGACCTTCCAGTTGGACAGTCGCGCGAGGTCCTTGCCCAGGACATGCACCATGCCGTGGCTGGCGCGCTCCTCGCGCAGGATCAGCCGCAGGAAGGTCGACTTTCCGGAACCGGACGAGCCCACGAGGAAGACGAACTCCCCCTTTTCGATCTCCAGGGAGACGTCACGCAGGGCGGGGCGGTTCTGCTTGGGGTAGCTCTTGGAGACGTTGTCGAATCGGATCACGGGTGCACCACGGTCGGCCGGGAGTAGGTGTGCGTGACATTACGCGACTGGCGATGGCGCGCGTAGTCACCGTACGGAGTTGCGCGTTTTGTCCGTTCCGAGGATCCTCCCGCAAGCCTTACGGAACGGGTGTAATCCGGCGGGGCGCGCCGAAACGCGCGGGAGCTGGCACAGTGGTACGGGAACGGATGCGTTTCCCGGAGCGTTGCGCGGAGAGGAACGCAGAGCAACACCAAGGAACGCCGGGAGAGCGGACTCTGCGGCGGCTCCGCCGCGCGGGAGGAGGAGAGCGCATGACCTATGACCGACTGGTGTGCGCCAACTGCGCGGCGCCCGTCACGGAGGGCCGGTGCCCCGTCTGCCGGGCCAACCGGGAGCGCCTGCAGCAGGAAGGCCCCCTGGCGGGCCTGAGCCCTGCGGCGCTGCTGACGCTGCTGGTGGTCCTGGTGGCCGCGGTGGCTCTGCTGGCCCACCAGACCGCGTAGCTCCCCTCACAGGGGCGGTACAGGGCCTTTGCGGCCTACAGGGACACACAAGGGCCCGGGGTGCCGATGGCACCCCGGGCCCTTGTCACGTACTGCTACCGCCTGGTCACACGGCGGTGCGGCCGCCGCCCACGAGACGCGGCAGCATCCGGAACCCGATGCCACCGGCGATCATCGTCGCGGCACCGACCAGCAGGAACGTGGTCTCGGCGGCGCCGGTCTCCGCCAGCTCCTCCTTGGCCTTGCCCTGCTCGACCGGCTTCGAGCCGGCGTTGTCCGTGTCGGTGTTGTCGGCGCACTCGGCACCGTCGAGGTCGACGGTGCAGGTGCCGGCGTCGCCACCGCCGGTGGCGACGGAGCCGCCCGTGGCGCCACCAGTGGCGGTGGAGCCGCCCTGGTCGCCGCCGCCGGAGTTGCCGTTGCCGCCGGAGTTGCCACCGGAGTTGCCGTTGCCGCCGGAGTTGCCACCGGAGTTGCCGTTACCACCGGAGTTGCCGTTGCCGCCGTCGGTCGTGCCACCGTCCGTGGTCGTGCCGCCGTCCGTGGTCGTCCCACCGTCGGTGGTCGTGCCACCGTCCGTGGTCGTCCCACCGTCGACAGTGCCGCCAATGACACCACCGATGGTCGTGCCGCCGTCCGTGGTCGTGCCACCGTCGGTGGTCGTGCCGCCGTCCGTGGTCGTGCCACCGTCCGTGGTCGTCCCACCGTCCGTGGTCGTCCCACCGTCGGTGGTCGTGCCACCGTCGGTCGAGCCGACGATGGTGCTGCCGCCGTTGTCGCCACCCTCGGTCTCGTTGATGCCGAGACCGATCTCGGCACCCTGCTCGTTGACCTCGGCCTTGGCGCCGATGCCCGCGACGTTCACGTCGATGCCGACGGCCGAAGCGGCGCCCGCGGCGGTCAGGGACGCACCGGCGGCGATCACCGCACCAGCGGCTATCCGCGCAACGCGGACCCGCGTCTTCTTGGTCATCTGCCTGCTACCCCCAGTAGCTGATTCGTCTGTAGTGCAGCGTCCGGGGCTGTAGCCGCCGAGGGTCGTTCTTCCGTTTCCCCCGCTCACACGCGCCCCAGTAGATACGCATGCCGCGCGTCAGCCTTCCCATTTTTCGCGAACACGTCAAGGTCGTTGCGCGTGCGATGCCCGAAATAAGGGGAGTTGACCAAGGTACGGGCCTGCAATTGTGACGTAAACCCGGAACTGGCGCCTCGTAGATGCCAGTTCCCTTGTCGACAAAGCGAGCTGACGCATCGTATTCCGCTTGCGTCAGCGAATCCGGCGCCCTCGCTGTTGTCGTACGCAAAAGGTGCCGGACCCGTGAAGGGCCCGGCACCTTTCCGTCAGGAACGCGAGGTTACTTCTCCTGCTGCTTGCGCCAGCGGATGCCGGCCTCCAGGAAGCCGTCGATCTCGCCGTCCAGCACCGACTGCGGGTTACCGACCTCGAACTCCGTACGGAGGTCCTTGACCATCTGGTACGGGTGGAGGACGTACGAACGCATCTGGTTGCCCCAGGAGTTGCCGCCGTCGCCCTTGAGGGCGTCCATCTTGGCCTGCTCCTCCTGGCGGCGCCGCTCGAGGAGCTTCGCCTGGAGGACGTTCATGGCGCTCGCCTTGTTCTGGATCTGGGAGCGCTCGTTCTGACAGGAGACGACGATGCCGGTCGGGATGTGCGTGATACGGACCGCGGAGTCCGTCGTGTTGACACCCTGGCCGCCCGGGCCGGACGCGCGGTAGACGTCCACGCGCAGCTCGGACTCGTCGATCTCGACGTGGTCGGACTGCTCGACGACCGGGAGGACCTCGACGCCCGCGAAGGACGTCTGGCGGCGGCCCTGGTTGTCGAACGGGGAAATGCGGACCAGGCGGTGCGTGCCCTGCTCCACCGAGAGCGTGCCGTAGGCGTACGGCGCCTTCACGACGAAGGTGGTCGACTTGATGCCGGCCTCTTCCGCGTACGAGGTCTCGTAGACCTCCGTGCCGTAGCCATGGCGCTCGGCCCAGCGCAGGTACATGCGCTGGAGCTGCTCGGCGAAGTCGGCGGCGTCGACGCCACCGGCCTCGGCCCGGATGTTGACGAGCGCCTCGCGCTCGTCGTACTCGCCGGAGAGGAGCGTGCGGACCTCCATCTCGTCCAGCGCCTTCCGGACGGCTTCCAGCTCGGCCTCGGCCTCGACGCGGGTGTCCGGGTCGTCCTCGGCCTCGGCGAGCTCGAAGAGCACGCCCAGGTCGTCGATCCGCCCGCGCAGCGCCTCCGCCTTGCGGACCTCGGCCTGCAGGTGCGAGAGCTTGCTGGTGATCTTCTGCGCCGCCTCGGGGTCGTCCCACAGGGACGGCGCCGCCGCCTGCTCCTCGAGCACGGCGATATCTGCCCTCAGCTTGTCGAGGTCCAGGACGGCCTCGATCGACCCCATGGTCGAGGAGAGGGACTTCAGCTCTTCGGATACATCGACGACTGCCACGGGTCCAGCGTAACGGCTGTCCGCGACACGCCGTCGCGTCTGTCCACAGCCCTGGCTGCGAGCGGCCCCCGAAAAGGGCCGCGACGGCCCCGGAAGCCAGGGCTGCGAGCGGCCCTCGATCGGGGCTTTGAGGGGCCGGAAGTCAGGGCCGCCGGGGCGCCGGACAGGTCCTGGGGCTGGGTCCTGGGGCTGGATCCTTGGGGCTGGATCCTTGGGGCTGGGTCCTGGGGCTGGGTGCTAGGGCTGTGACGGGGCCGACTGCTTGGAGTCCTGCGGAGCCGCGTCGCCGTCGTCGCCGCCCACCGCGAGCCAGCCTCCGACCCCGACCGCGGCGGCCAGCACCAGTCCCGCGACACCGAGCGTGATGCGGCGCCTGCGGACCGCTTCCGCCTTGTGACGGGCGGAGCCGGGGCGGCGCTGGCCGGGGGTGCGGGGGGCGCGGGCCGTGCCACGGGCGCCGCCCGCGAGCTCGTCGGGGCCGGGGACGCGCATGGAGGTGTGGGTGTCCCGGTTCGAGTCGGTGGCCGAGCCGGGGACCAGCGGGACGGCGGCTCTGCGGGGCGCGGTGGGGAGGGTCGCGTAGTCCGGTTCGTCGTACGGCTCGGACGAGGGCGCTGCGTCCGCTGCGTACGGCTCGTCCACGTCGAGCGGCGGCATGCCCGCCAGCAGGGGCAGCAGGTCGTGCAGCCGGGAGGCCAGCTCGGAGGCGCGGAGCCGGGACGCGGGCGCCTTGGCCAGGCACTGGACGATCAGCTGCCACAGCTCGTCCGGGATGCCGGGGAGCGGGACGACGGTCTCCGTGACATGGCGGCGCAGGACCGCGCCCGGGTGGCCGCCGCCGAAGGGTGTGAAGCCGGCTAGCAGCTCGTACAGGACGGTCGCGAGGGCGTAGATGTCGACGGCGGCGCGCGGCGGCAGACCCTCGACGATCTCCGGGGCGAGATAGTCCGGCGTCCCGATGATCTTCGTGGCCTTGGTGCGGCGCGGGGTGTCGATCAGCTTGGCGACGCCGAAGTCGGTCAGCAGGGCCGGGTGGGCGCCGCCGGGGCCGAGCGGGCCCTCCATGTCCAGCAGGATGTTCTCCGGCTTGACGTCGCGGTGGACGACGCCGGCGGCGTGCGCCGCGGCCAGGCCCTCGGCGACATCCGCGATGATCGCGACGGCGGCCTCGGGGGCGAGCCGGCGCTCCCGGTCGAGACGGGTGCGCAGATCGGTGCCGCGGACCAGGTCCATCACGAGGGCCAGGTCGTTGCCGTCCACGACGAGGTCGCGGACGCCGACGACGCGGGGGTGGTCGAGTCCGAGCAGGGCCGTACGCTCCTGCACGAAGCGTCCGACCAGCTCCTGGTCGGAGGCGAGGTCCTCGCGCAGCAGCTTGATCGCGACGGGGCCTTCGGGCCCCTCGCCGAGCCACACCGTGCCCGCGCTGCCCCGCCCCAGGATCTGGTGGGCCGTGTACCGGCTGCCGATATTCCGTGCCAAGACTGCTCCCTCAGCGGCTGGCGTTGCCCATCAAAGTACGCGGGCGTCGGGGTGTTGAGTGCCCCGGATGGCGCCAACCGTCACTTCTGCGGGGCTATTTCCCCCGCAGAAGTCGACATAACGACAGAGTGATCGCTCTCCGCGGAGCGATCGCCGGCTACTGGCCGGTGCCGGTACCCGTACTGGTACCCGTGCCCGGGTCCGTGCCTCCGGTGATCTCCGAGACCCAGTCGCTCACCGAGCCGACGGCGTCGCTGATGGCCCTCCAGTAGCTCTGCCCCTGGCCGATCCAGTCCTGCAGCGGGGTGAGCTCCCAGATCAGCCAGCCCGCCACGAACATCAGGACCAGTGTGAACAGGCAGCCCTTGAGGCAGCCCAGGCCCGGGATCCGCATGGGGTTCGCGCTCCGCTGCCGGGGCTGGCGCGGCGCGGGCTGCTGGGGCGGCGGCTGCGGAGGCGCGTACTGCTGTCGCTGCGGAGGCTGCGGGGCGTACTGCTGCTGGGCCGGCGGGGGTGCGTACGGCTGCTGCTGCCGAGGCTGCGGCTGGGGCCGCTGCTGCCGCTGAGGGCGCTGCTGGTACGGCTGGGGCGCCGGCTGGCGCTGCGGGCGGCGCCGCAGCGGGTCCTCGCTCGGGTCGAGGTACTGGACCTGGGTCTGCTCGTTGCGGTCCCGGGCCGCCTGCAGCTGGGACTGCCAGGGGTGCGGGTCCTCCGGTCGCGGCGGGCCGTCGGGACGCGGCGGCACCGGCGGCATGACCGCGGTCGGGTCGGCGGCGGCTCCGCGCGGCAGCACGCTGGTGGGGTCCGCGGCGCCGGCGGGGCCGCCGGTCTGCGGCATCACGCTGGTCGCGGCGCCCGGGTCGTACTGCGACGCATTGCTCTGCAGCACCTGAGTGGGGTCGGCCGCGCCGGGGACACCAGGAACGCCGGCGGGCGCCGGGTCGGGCGCGAGCAGGGCGCCCACGCCCTCCGCCGCCTCGATCCGGTCGGGCGTGGCGTGCACGCCGATGCCCGCGGCGACGGTACGCAGCCCACGGGCGAGACTCTCCGCGCTGGGCCGCTCGCCCGGCTCCTTGCGCAGACAGCGCTCTATGACCGTCCAGAGCGGGCCGGGCACGGACGACGGGCGGCGGGGCTCCTCGCTGAGGTGCTGGTGAAGGACCTCCAGGGCGGTAGCGCCCGCGAACGGCGGACGGCCGGTGACCAGCTCGTACAGCATGATCCCGGCGCCGTAGACGTCGACCGCGGAGGTCTGCGGACGGCCCTCCGCCGACTCCGGCGCGACATACGCGGGGGTGCCGACGAACTCGTGCGTACGGGTCAGGCCGGGGGAGTCCGCGAGGCGCGCGATGCCGAAGTCGGTGAGCATCGGGTGCATCTCGCCGCCCCGCTCGGCGAGCAGGACGTTGGCGGGCTTGAGATCGCGGTGGACGACGCCGTCGGCATGGCTGGCGGCGAGCGCGTCGGCGATCTGGGCGGTGAGGAGGGAGGCCGCGACCGGGGAGAACGGGCCGTTCTCGCGGATGTAGCGGTGCAGGTCCGGGCCCTCGACGAGGTCCATCACCAGGGCGAGGACATCGCCCTCGACGACCAGGTCGCGGGTGCGCACGATGTTCGGGTGCGTGAGACGCAGCAGGACGGAGCGCTCGCGCAGGAAGCGCATCACGATGTCCGCGTCGTTCGCGAGCTCCTCTTTGAGGACCTTGATCGCGACGGTCTCGCCGGGCTGGCCGGCCACGGCCGCCTCGGCGCCCGCGGTCTCCCGCTGGCGGGCTCGCCAGACGGTGCCCGTGGCGCCGCGGCCGAGCGGCTCCTCGAGCAGGTACTTGCTGCCTACCGGCCGCACGTCATGCGCTCCCTGCTGATCGTGGTTCTGATGGTCCCGGGCGTCATGGTTTCGACGTCCCCGGGTTCATAGTTGGACCCTCCTGGGTGTCCGACCCACTGTAGTGCCGCCGATCGGGTCACCGGTGTGGTCACCGGATTGGCCGGTAAGACGTCAGCGGCGCACCGATGGTTGCCGAACGGCCGTGCGGAGCACGGCAGAGGCGATCCCAACCAGGCACTTTTACGTCCAGAGCCGACCAATCAAGATCACTTGATGCCGGCCCCCGGGCGTGTTGTCAGTGACGGATGCGAGGATGCCTCCAGCACGGAGTTGTGGGGTCGGGAGAGCCCTGCGGCCGTGCCGACCTGCCGGGTGGGGGGAATCACAGGGCGGCTCCCCTGCCGGGCACCCCGCGCAGAAGGGACCGCTGACGGCGATGCAGATCCGGCTGACCGTCCTCGCGCCGCGCAGCGGCCAGTCCGTCACCGCGGCCTCGGCCGCGCAGGCCGCCGGGCGCGTGTGCGATGTGCTCGTCACCGCCCCTGCCGGGACGGCGCTCGCCGCGGTGGCCTCCGGGCTCGCCGCGGCCGTGTCGGGACCGGACGCGCCGTCCGGGACGGTCGTGCTGTACGCGGGCCGGGAGCGGCTCGACGCCCAGCGGTGCGCGCTGGGCGAACCGCCGCTCGTGGACGGCGCGGTGCTGTCGCTCCAGGTCCCCGGTGAGGACGAGACGGCCGACGACGACGGCGGAGGCGTGCACGCCCAGCTCCATGTGGTCGCGGGTCCCGACGCGGGCGGGGTGCATCTGCTGCACGGCGGCCGGATCCGGGTCGGCCGCTCGGTGGAGGCGGATGTTCCGCTCGATGACCCGGATGTGTCGCGGCTGCACTGCGAGGTGACGGTCGCGGACGACGGCCGGGTCACGGTGGCGGACCTCGGCTCGACGAACGGCACGGCGCTGGACGGAGTGGAGGTCGGCCCCCGCCCGGTCCGGCTGGCCCCTGGCGCGCTGCTGCGGCTCGGCGAGTCCACCCTCCGGCTGACGGCGCCCGCGGGCGGCGCATCGCGGCTGTCGACGACCCCGGACGGCGAGGGCCATCTGCGGGTGCGGCGCGGCGGGTCCGGCACGGCGGCTCATGGCGACTCCGCCCTCGCGGAGCCGGGCAGCCCCGACCACGGCCGGGCGCGCCCGGCGGACAGGATCCCGTCCTGGGCCCGCCGGCGCGACGCGGACGCTTCGGAGGCGTCCGGGCCGGGCGGGGGCGACCGCGTGTCGGCGCAGCGTGCGCCCTCGGAGTCCGGCGGCCGGCCCACCGGCGGTGGTCCCTCCTGGACCACGACCGAGCGCCCGGGCGGCGCGTCCCAGGACCCGCCCTCGGAGTCCGGCGACGACGGCACCCCGAGCCACGGGCGGGCCGGGACATACGGGCACGGCACCCGTGATCCGCGGCCGGCCGCTCCCGGCGGCGGGACGGGGACACACGGGCCCGAGGTCCGCGGCGGACACGCGCCCGGGTCCGGCACAGGCACGGGCAGTGGCGGCGCGGGCCGGTGGGCCGCCCCGGGCAGCCGCGGGAGCTCCGCCGGCTACGGGCCGGCACCGGCCGGCGGCGCGACTCCTCATGGCGGCACGAGCACCGGCACGGGCACCCGCCCGGGCACCGGCACGGCCACGGGCGACACGGCACACGGCGCGGACCAGTGGACCGCCCCCGGCAGGCACGACGGCACTCCTGCTGTCGAACGCGGCACCGGCCGCACGCGCGCGGGCAGCGCTGACGCAGCCGATGGCGACGTCACACACGGCGCGGGCCACCGTACGGACGCGGGCCGGCACGACAATGCGCAGGGCGGCGCGGTCGGCGGCGGCCACGGCGGGCCGCGAGCCGACGGCACCGGGCCGGCCGGCGGGGACGCCACACACGGCGGCGGAGCCGACGCCCGAACCGGCACCGACCGAAGCGGCACAGGCCGGGGCGGGACAGGCGCATACGACACCAACCGGGGCACTACGGGCCGCCCGTACGACACCGGCACGGGCGGCACCGGCGCACACGACACCGGCCAGGGCGACACAGGCACGCACGGCACCGACCGGGGCGGCACAGGCGCAGACAGCACGGGACACGGCGAGGCGCGCGCGGCTCGCGACGGCAGTGGCACCTCCGGCGCAGGCGCCGGGCGGCGTACCCGGGGGGACGGCGGCGCGCGCAGGCGTGGCATAGGCGCCTGGGCGCGACGGCTCGCCGGGGCCAGGGAAGAGGCCCACGACGAGGGCGCCGCAGGCGCGGAGCCCGTTGCCGCCGCCACGACACCCGTCGTCGAGACCTGGCCCGATCCCGCCGCCGTGCTGCTCACCGCCCTCGGGCCGGGGCCGCGGCTGTGGGAGCGCGGGACCGGGCACCCCGAGGCGCTGGTCGTCCGGCTCGGCACCGCGGACCGCGCGGACACGCCCGCCGTCCCCGTCACCGTGGGGCTGCGCGAGGCAGGGTCGCTCGGGCTCGCCGGCCCTCGCGCGCGGCTCGCCGGTCTCGCCCGGTCCGTGGTGGCGCAGCTCGCCGCCCTGCACTCTCCTGCCGACCTGGAGATCGTGCTGATCAGCACGGACCGGGCCAGGCCGCTGGAGGAGCGCAAGCACGAATGGGGCTGGCTGGGCTGGCTGCCGCATCTGCGGCCCGCGCACGGCCAGGACTGCCGGCTCCTCGTCGCGTACGACAAGGACCAGGCCACCGCCCGGGCCGCCGAGCTGACCCGGCGGCTGGACGACGGGCCACTCGGCCCCGGCTGGCCCAGCGCGGAGCGCCGCGCGGTCGAGGAGACCGCCGCCAGGTACTCGGGGCCGCGGACGCTGGTGATCCTGGACGGCGATCCGGGTTCCGCCGCGCTGCGCGAGACCACCGCGCGGCTCGCCGGAGCGGGCGCCGCCGGGGGCATCCATGTCCTCTGCCTGGCCGAGACCCCGGCCGCCTCACCGCTCTCCCCGGTGGCGGCGACGTACGAAGAGGCCTGCGCGGCGTCGCTCGCGTTCCGGGAGTGCGGAGCCGTCGCGCTGCTCAGCGGCGATGTGGCGACGGCGCTGCGACTGCTGCGTACAGCCGCGGGACAGCCGGCCGGCCATGGCACGGTCGCCGCCGTGGACGCGGTGTCAGCGGCATGGGCCGAGCGGTTCGGGCGGGCGCTGGCCCCGCTGCGGGCCGACGCGGACGGCGCGTCGGCGGCCGGCCGGGCCATAACCGCGCCGCTGCCCCGGTCGGCCCGGCTGCTCGACGAGCTGGGTCTGGCCCGGGCCACCCCCGCCTCGTTGATGGCCCGCTGGGCGTCCGCCGCGGACGGTACGGCGGTGCTGGGCGCGGGCCCGCGCGGCCCGGTCGCCGTCGATCTCACCACGGAGGGCCCTCACCTGCTGATCGAGGGCCCGGCGGGCAGCGGCCGTACGGAACTGCTCCGCTCGATCGCCGCGTCGCTGGCCGCGGCCGGCCGGCCGGACCGGCTCGGGCTGCTGCTGGTCGACGGCGCGGGCGGTGAACGCGGCGAGGGCCTCGCGGCGCTCACCGAGCTCCCCCATGTCACCGAGCATCTGGTCGCCTCGGACCCGGTCCGGATGCGGGAGTTCGCGCAGGCGCTGGGGGCGGAGCTGAAGCGGCGGTCCGAGCTGCTCGGCAGGGAGAGTTTCACCGAATGGCACACACGGCGCGAGGTGTCCGAGCGGCTCGTCGGGCAGCGGCCGCCCAGCCCCGCGGAGTCGCGTGGCGATCCGGACCCGTCCGCCGGCGGCACGCTCAGGCTCCGCCCGGCCGGTGCCCGTACGAAGGCGGAGGCACCGCCGCCGCTGCCCCGGCTCGTCGTGCTCGCCGATGACTACGACGCCCTGGTCGCGCCGGCGCTCGGCAGCCCGGGGCGTCCGGCGGCCGGTTCCGTCGTCCGGGCGCTGGATGCCGTGGCCAGGGACGGCGAGCGGCTCGGCGTGCATCTGGTCGCGACATCCGCCCGTCCCGACCGGACGGCGGACACGGAGCTGGCGCACGGGGCGCGGCTGCGCGTCGTGCTGGACGCGCCGCCGGTGGCTCCGGGACCGGAGGACCCGGCCCCCGGCCGCGGCAGGCTGGGACATCCCGACGGCCGGGTGACCCCGTTCCAGGGCGGCCGGGTGACGGGCCGCATCCCCCGTACGGCGACCCAGCGGCCCACGGTGGTGGAGCTGGAGTGGGAACGGATGGGCGACCCCCCGGCCAGCCGCCCGGTCCGTGAGCTCGGCAACGGGCCTACGGACCTGGCGCTGCTGGCCAGTGCGCTGGACCGGGCGGCCCGCTCGGTCGAAGCGGCCCCGCTGCCGCCTCTGACCCCGGCCCGCTCCTGACCAGGCCATGGCAAGTGCCGGGGCCCTGACCCCGGCCCGCTCCTGACCAGGCCACGGCAAGTGCCGGGGCCCTGACAGCACGTCACGAGGCCATCACGATCACCCAGTTGACAGCGAAGGCGCTATTGCCTCACCCCTCCCCCGGGCGTAGACCTGACCGCACGGGACGGGAGCGGCGCTGCCTACGTCACGGCTGCGTCCCTCCACACGCGCGGGAGAGACGGGGCAGTGATGCGCACAACTCGCACAGCTCGCACGACTCGTACAGCTCGTACGACCGGTGCAGGTCGTAGGACTCGCAGCAGAGCCGTCGTGGCGCTCGTCGCACTGGGCGCGCTCGGCCTCGCCGGCTGTGGGAGCGACAAGGACGGCGGCGACGGAGGCGCGCCGGACGCGACGAAGGGCACACAGTCCGCGCCCACCGTGCAGCTGCCCAAGCTGGACGGGCAGAAGATCGAGGTCGCCGCGGTCTGGACGGGTCCCGAGCAGGAGAACTTCACGAAGGTTCTCAAGGAGTTCGAGAAGCGCACCGGGGCGACCGTCACCTTCGTGCCCGCGCAGGACCCGATCGTCAACTTCCTCGGCACGAAGATCGCCGGCGGGAGCCCGCCCGACGTCGCCATGCTGCCGCAGGTCGGCGCCGTCCAGCAGGCCGTGGCGAAGAAGTGGGCCAAACCCGTCGGCCCGGAGGCCAAGGCGCAGCTCGCCAAGAACTACGCCAAGGGCTGGCAGGACCTCGGCTCCGTCGACGGCACCGCGTACGGCGTGTACTTCAAGGCCGCCAACAAGTCCCTCATCTGGTACAACAACGCGGTCTTCGAGAACGCCGGCGCCACGGTCCCCAAGACCTGGAAGGAATTCCTGACGACGGCGGAGACGATCTCCGCGTCCGGAGTCACGCCGGTGTCGGTCGGCGGCGCGGACGGCTGGACGCTCACCGACTGGTTCGAGAACGTCTATCTCTCGCAGGCCGGCCCGGAGAAGTACGACCAGCTCGCCAAGCACGAGATCAAGTGGACGGACCCGTCCGTCAAGCAGGCCCTCACCACACTCGCCGAGCTGTTCGGCAAGCCGGAGCTGATCGCGGGCGGCGCGGACGGGGCGCTGCAGACGGAGTTCCCCAAGTCCGTCACGCAGACCTTCACCGGTGGTGACCAGCCCAAGGGCGCGATGGTCTTCGAGGGCGACTTCGTCACCGTCAACATCGCGGAGACCGGGGCGAAGATCGGTACCGACGCGAAGGTGTTCCCGTTCCCCGCGGTCGGCGCCGAGCCCCCGGTGGTGACCGGCGGCGACGCGGCGGTCGCGCTGAAGGACTCCAAGGGCGCGCAGGCGCTGCTGACCTTCCTCGCCTCTCCGGACGCGGCGAAGATCTGGGCGGAGTCCGGCGGCTTCATCTCCCCGAACAAGTCCCTGGATGTCGCCGCGTATCCGAACGACGTCCAGCGCGAAATCGCCAAGGCGCTCATCGCCGCGGGCGACGACTTCCGCTTCGACATGTCGGACCAGATGCCGCAGTCGTTCGGCGGCACGCCCGGCAAGGGCGAGTGGAAGGCCCTCCAGGACTTCCTGAAGAACCCGAAGGACGTCGCCGGCACCCAGCAGCGGCTGGAGGCCGACGCGGCCAAGGCGTACAAGAGCTGACGCCGCGATGACGCCCCCCAAGGCCTCTCCAGGAGCGGCGGAGGGCACCGGGCCCGCCGCCGCCAGGGGCGTACGCAAGAGTGTGACCGGCACCCGCCGCCTCGTCGCGGCCGGCTTCCTGTTGCCCGCGCTGGTGCTGCTCGGCGCGCTCGTGGTCTACCCGATCGGGTACTCGCTCCACCGGTCCTTCTTCGACCAGTCCGGCAGCGGTTTCGCCGGTTTCGGCAATTACGTGGAGATCTTCTCCGACGACACCATCCTGACCGCGGTCAAGAACAACGCGATCTGGGTGGTCGTCGCGCCGACCGTCGCGACGGCGCTCGGGCTGATCTTCGCCGTGCTCACCGAGCGGGTTCGCTGGGGCACGGCGTTCAAGCTGATCGTCTTCATGCCGATGGCGATCTCGATGCTCGCGGCGGGCATCATCTTCCGGCTGGTGTACGAGCAGGACCCGGAGCGCGGGGTCGCCAACGCGGTCTGGGTGGGCGTGCACGACACGTTCTCCGAATCGGCGGGCTTCACCCGGGCGCGTCCTCTTCCCGTCCATCCGCTGGAGGCGGCGGGCGGCGGGGCATTCATCACCAAGGAGCCGGTCACGTCGGGCACCGTCGTCCAGCTCCCGCTCGTCGGGGTCGCGCCCGCGAAGATGCCGGACGACGCGAAGCCGGCGAAGGCCCCGGTGACGGATCCCGGCAAGGTCACCGGCACCGCCTGGCTCGACTTCACCCGGGGCGGCGGCGGAAAGCCCAACGCCATCGACGTCGAGGAGCTGGGCCTCAAGGGCATCAAGATCGAGGCGGTCAGGGACGGCAAGGTCGTCGCCACGACCACCGCGGCCGCCGACGGTACGTTCTCCCTGCCCGAGAAAGCCGACGGCGCCTTCCTGCGGCTCCCCGGGAGCAACTTCCGCGAGCCGTACAACGGAGTCGACTGGCTGGGCCCGTCGCTGGTGACCCCGGCCATCATCGGCTCGTACGTGTGGATGTGGGCGGGCTTCGCGATGGTGCTGATCGCGGCGGGCCTGGCGGCTGTGCCGCGCGAACTCCTCGAAGCGGCACGGGTGGACGGGGCCAACGAGTGGCAGGTCTTCCGGAAGGTCACTGTTCCGCTGCTCGCGCCGGTGCTCGCGGTCGTGCTCGTCACGCTGATGATCAACGTCCTGAAGATCTTCGACCTGGTGTTCATCATCGCGCCCGGTTCGGCGCAGGACGACGCGAACGTACTGGCGCTCCAGCTCTACCGCTCCTCGTTCGGCACGGACGCGGACCTGGGCGTGGGCAGCGCCATCGCCGTACTGCTCCTGCTGCTGGTGATCCCGGTGATGCTGTTCAACATCCGCCGGATGCGAAGGGAGACGCGCCGATGAGCACCGACAGCACCGTCAAGGCGAAGCCGTCGCTCGCCGCCCGCATCGCCGCCCGCACCGGTGGCGGTGTGATGCGGGTCTTCCTCGTGCTGGTCGGCCTGTTCTGGCTGATGCCCACGATCGGACTGCTGCTCTCCTCGCTGCGCTCGCCCGCCGACATCAACGCGAGCGGATGGTGGGATGCCCTCACCGCACCCGCGCAGCTCACCGCCGAGAACTACTCCCGGCTGCTGCAGAACGAAACCATCACGCACTCGCTCCTCTCCACGGTCCTGATCACCGTCCCCTCGACGGTCCTGGTCGTCGTGATCGGCTCACTCGCCGGATACGCCTTCGCGTGGATGGAGTTCCCCGGCCGCGACTGGTGGTTCCTGGTCGTCGTCGGGCTGCTCGTCGTCCCCGTACAGGTCGCGCTCGTTCCGGTGTCCAAGCTGTTCGGCGCGATCGGGATCTTCGAGACGACCGTCGGCGTCGTGATCTTCCATGTCGCCTTCGGCCTGCCCTTCGCGATCTTCCTCCTGAGGAACTTCTTCGCGGAGATCCCGAGAGAGCTGCTGGAGGCCGCCCGGCTCGACGGGGCGGGCGAGGTACGGCTGTTCACGCGTGTCGTGATGCCGCTCGGCGGTCCCGCGATCGCCTCCCTCGGCATCTTCCAGTTCCTCTGGGTCTGGAACGACATGCTGGTCGCGCTGATCTTCGCGGACTCGGAGTCCCCGCCGATCACGGTCGCGCTGCAGCAGCAGGTACGGCAGTTCGGCAACAACATCGACGTCCTGGCACCGGGCGCCTTCGTGTCCATGGTGATCCCGCTCGCCGTGTTCTTCGCGTTCCAGCGGCAGTTCGTGTCCGGGGTGATGGCGGGCGCGGTCAAGTAACGAGCCCGCACAACACAGCGCGCGGCGGCGTCAACGGGACGCCGCCGCGCGTCTGCGTTCCGGCCTGTCCGCCGCCGATGTCCGCACACACGGTCGTCGTGCTCGATCGTGCGTGCGGCACTCCCGGGAGCGCCTCACGGGCAACATCCGCTCCTCACCCGCCCGCAATCGTCCCGACATGTGCGACCACTACGACCGGGTGCATGGCCTTAGGCCCTGGTCGACTCCCGCCCCGCGCCGGAGCCGCGCCGGCCGTCCGTCAGGACCACGTCCATCGCTGAGTCCCGAGAGAGAAGACACCCATGTCAAGGACGAGTGCACAGGTGCAGTCCCCCGCAGATGCCGCAGGCGCCGCCGCGCCTCTCGGGGACGAACTTCCCAGGCCCGCCCGGCTCGACGACGTCAAGGGCTGGTTCCGTCCGGTAGACCAGCTGCTCTTCGACTGGTTCCTGACCTACCAGCGCGACCACGGCCACGAGGGTGATCTGCTCGAACTCGGCGCGTACATGGGAAAGAGCGCGATCTTCCTCGGCCAGTACCTGCGGCACGGCGAGGAGTTCACGGTCTGCGACCTCTGGGACTCGCCCGCCCCCGACGTGTCCAACAGCGCCGAGATGAACCGGTCGTACGCGACGCTCACCCGTCGGGCCTTCGAGACCAACTACCTCTCCTTCCACGACGAGCTGCCGACTCTCGTCCAGGCCCCGACGTCGGTGATCTCCTCCCGGGTCGGGGCGGGCAGCTGCCGCTTCGTCCACATCGACGCCTCGCATCTGTACGAGCACGTCCACGGCGACATCGAGGCCGCCCAGGAGCTACTCACCCCGAGGGGCATCGTGGTCTTCGACGACTTCCGGGCCGAGCACTGCCCGGGTGTCGCGGCCGCCGTCTGGGGAGCGGTCGCCACCGTGCGGCTGCGGCCGGTCTGCATCACCGGCACCAAGCTGTACGGGACGTGGGGCGACCCGGAGGAGGTGCGGGAGGCGCTGCTCGGCTGGCTGGAGAAGCGGACGGACCTGTGGCACGGGGTGGAGGAGGTGGCGGGGGCGCCGCTGATCCGGATCGACGGCAGGAAGGCGAAGGCACCGGCGCATCCGGATTCCCGCCATCGGGCCGGGACGCCCGCGGCCGGGGCCCGGGAGCAGCGCGCCACCCCCGCGACACGGCGGCGGCGCGCCCCGCGCACCCGCCGGCTCGTACGTGACCTGCTGCCACCGCTGCTGACCCGGGCTCTGGTGCGTGCGCTCCGCTAGGCCGTGTCTGACAAATCCCGCCTGGCGCGCGACGCCCGGCACGCCCTCCCCCGTAGCCCTTCGGGCACGGGAGGTGCCCCCAGCACCAGACGCCGCCGGGCCCGCCCTTCGGGCGGACGACGCTACTTTGAAGACACTCCCTAGGGCCCAAGGCTTGGCCCCGGCCCTGGGCCTGGGCCCTCGCCCTGGCTCCTGGCCGGGGGCGGGCGGCGCAGGCCGACCGGGGCGACGGCGACGACGAGTTCGCGGGTCCCGTCGGCGGCCACGTTCAGCCGGTACGGGCGCAGTCCGCGCAGCCCGTGGGCCCGGTGGGGCGGGGCGCCGGCCACCACGGTGGCGGGGTGCTCGGTGCCGAGGAGGGCGGTGCGCAGACCGACCCTGGTACGGCCGGGCGGGAAGGCCTCGGCGGGGATCCGTACCTCGATCTCCGTACCGGCCCCGTCCGCGGCGGGCCGCAGCTCGATGCGGCAGCTCTCCGGGCCGGTATGTCCGACCGGGCCGGTGAGTCTGACCGGCGTCGCGTCGAGAGCGGCAAGGCCGGGCAGCGGGCTGCGGGCGCTGACGACGAGGGTGTGGCGACCGGGGCCGGTCCGCCGCCAGGCGGCGGAGACCAGGTCGGTGCGCAGGGGCGGTACGCCGTGGGCGGCCTCGTACCGGATGACGGAGAGGAGCCCTGGCAGGTCGCCTGCGCGTACGTAGGACAGGCGCAGCCGCAGTCCTGGCCGCAGCCGGGCGAGCACGGCCTCGCTGAGGTGGTCGGTGACCAGGCGGCGCAGCCCGGCGAACACCTGCCGCCGCACCGGTTCCGGCGCGGCCAGGAGGCCGGGGCCGGTCATGGCGGCCGCCTCCTCGGCGAAGTGGCGGTGGTGGAAGCCGTCGCGGACCGGACCGGGCCCGGTGAAGCGGGCGGTCACGGCCATCGCCGCGGCCGTCCCGCGCAGCAGGTCCTCGATCCCGGGGGCCGCCGGGTTCGGGTCGGTCGCGGCGAAGCAGTAGTCGTAGTCGGCCCGTACGGAGACGCGGCCGGCCCGGAAGAGTGCTTCGAGGGTGAAGGCCTGCCCGGCGAGGGCTTCGGGGACGTCCTCGCAGAATCGCAGCCCGTGCCGCTGGAGCGGGTCCCGGCGGAACAGCTTGGTGGGGGACAGTTCCCAGGGCAGCCCGGGATGGTCCAGCGGCAGGTCCGGCTCGGTGCGGGTGAGCAGGGACCGGGACGCGGCCGCGATCTTGGCGTGGACGACGTCGGAGCCGTGGATGTCGGCCGCGTCGACGAGCCGCTCCAGCGCCTCGCGGCCGAGGAAGTCGCCGGCTTCGAGGAAGAACAGATACCGGCCGCGGGCTTGTTCGACGGCCTGGTTGGCGGTGCCGGGACGGAGCAGGGTGCACAGGCCGGGGTGGCGCGCGGAGAACCGTTCCAGCTCCGCCACCCGGCCTCTGTCGGGGGACGCTTCGCCGACGGCGACGGCGATCACTTCGATGCGGTCCTCGCCGATGGTCTGCCCGGCGAGCGAGTCGAGGCACCGGGCGAGGCACGGCACCTCCTCGCGGACCGTGACGACGACGGTGACGTCGGGGACATCAGGGACGTACGCCGTGGCCGGTGAGCTCATGAGGTGCCCTCCGCTCGCCTCGGGCGCGCCGTCCGCCCGCCCGAGACAGCAACGACCCCCTGTCGGCGCGGGCTACGCACCGGCGGCGCCCGTTCACCCGCTCGGCCCAGCGCGCCGGCCCCGTGAGGGACCGTCAGCACGTGCGGGTCAGCTCCGTGTCATCGCCGCCACCGCCGAGGCGGCCAGGTCGTCCAGGTAGCCCTTGGGCAGGTCGCTGCGGACGACCACCAGCCGCCAGTACAGCGGGCCGACGATGAGGTCGAGAGCGCGGTCCGGGTCGGCCGTCCCCGGCAGCTCCCCGCGGGCGACCGCGTCGCGTACCACCAGCGCCGCGACACCCTGATGGGGGTCGAGCAGGGCGGCCTTGATGGCGTCGGAGATCTCCGGATGGCGGGCGGCCTCGACCAGGAGGTCGGGGATCACCTGGGAGGCCACGGGGTGGCGCAGGGCGTGCGAGGCCACTTCGAGGAGAGCGCGGACGTCCCCGTACAGCGAACCGGTCGACGGTGCGGGCAGCCCCTGCGCGGCGAAGGCCGAGACCAGGTCGAGGACGAGTGACAGCTTGGACTTCCATCGCCGGTAGACCGCGGTCTTGCCGACGCCCGCCCGGCGCGCGATGCCCTCGATCGACATCCGGGCGAAGCCGACCGCCGCCAGTTCCTCGAAGACGGCTGCGCGGATCGCTTCGGTCACGTCCTCCCGGAGCACTGCGGCTCCCGCGGGGGCGCGTCGTGGGGTTCCCGGGTCCGTGGTCATGCCCAGGAGCATACCCATCACGACGAGACGATTGCGTTTCGACGTAGATCCGCCCTACCCTTGCCGTAGCGACGATACGGGTCCGTCCCATCGCCAGCGCTTCCCCTGCACCCGGCGAGAGCGAGCGAGTGACCAGCGTGAGCAGCAGCATGAGCAGCGTGCCGTCGACCCGGCTCGCACCCCCCGCGGAAAGCCTCGGCGAGCTCGCCGCCCGGCACGGACTGACCGTGAGCGGGGCCCGCCCGACGCTCGGCGCGTACATCAGGCAGCTGTGGGCGCGCAGGCACTTCATCACCGCGTTCGCCACGGCCCGCCTCACGGCCCAGTACAGCCAGGCGAAGCTCGGGCAGGTCTGGCAGCTGATGACCCCGCTGCTCAACGCCGCGGTCTACTACTTCATCTTCGGCGAGCTGCTCGACACCGCCCGCAATGTGCAGGACTTCGTACCGTTCCTCGTCACCGGCGTCTTCGTCTGGACCTTCACGGCCAACTCGATCACCGCCGGCACCCGCGCCATCTCGGGCAACATCGGGCTCGTACGGGCCCTGCACTTC
The DNA here is from genome assembly GCF_055585225.1 of Streptomyces sp. NPDC053673. Lineage (NCBI taxonomy): Bacteria > Bacillati > Actinomycetota > Actinomycetes > Kitasatosporales > Streptomycetaceae > Streptomyces > Streptomyces sp. NPDC053673. The sequence goes on from NZ_JBVJKN010000014.1 coordinate 208,396, forward strand.
CCCCGCGCCGCACTCCCGATCGGTCTCGCCCTCCAGCAGCTCCAGCAGCTGATGTTCTCCATGGGTGCGCTGGTCGTGATCCTCATGTGCTTCGGGAAGTTCCCGCAGGCCTCCTGGCTGCTCGCCGTCCCGGCACTGCTGCTCCAGGCCGTCTTCAGCACCGGCATCTCGATGGTCGTCGCCCGGCTCGCCGCGCGCACCCCCGACATCGCCCAGCTGATGCCCTTCCTGCTGCGCACCTGGATGTACGCGTCGGGCGTGATGTGGAGCATCCCGGCGGTGCTCGCGCACCGGCACCCGCCGCACGCGGTGATCCTGGCCCTGCAGTGCAATCCGATCGCCGTCTACATCGACCTGATGCGCTTCGCGCTCATCGACAGCTACACCTCCGCCCAGCTGCCGCCGCATGTGTGGGCGGTCGCCCTCGGCTGGGCCGTGCTCTTCGGAGTGGGCGGATTCCTGTACTTCTGGAAGGCGGAGGAGCAGTACGGCCGTGGCTGAGACAGCAACCATGAACGACGCAGCGAGCAGGACCCCGACCGTCGTCGTCGACGGCGTCCACATCACCTACAAGGTCAACGGCGGAAGGACCGGCCGCGGCAGCGCCACCGCCGCGCTCAGCCGGATCATCTCCCGCAAGCCCGGCAGGAGCGGCGGCCGCGAGGTGCACGCCGTCAAGGGCGTCAGCTTCGCCGCGTACAAGGGCGAGGCGATCGGCCTGATCGGCTCCAACGGTTCGGGCAAGTCCACCCTGCTGAAGGCGATCGCGGGGCTGCTCCCGACGGCCAAGGGCCGGATCTACACCCACGGCCAGCCCTCGCTGCTGGGCGTGAACGCGGCGCTCATGGGCGATCTGACCGGTGAGCGCAACGTCGTCCTCGGCGGGCTCGCGATGGGTATGTCCCGTGACGAGATCCGCCAGCGCTACCAGGAGATCGTCGACTTCTCCGGGATCAACGACAAGGGCGACTTCATCACCCTGCCGATGCGGACGTACTCGTCCGGCATGGGCGCCCGGCTCCGGTTCTCCATCGCCGCGGCCAAGAGCCATGACGTGCTGCTCATCGACGAGGCGCTGGCGACGGGCGACGCCAAGTTCCAGCGGCGCAGCCAGGAGCGGATCGCCGAGCTGCGTGAGGAGGCCGGCACGGTCTTCCTGGTCAGCCACAGCAATTCGGCGATCACGACGACCTGCGACCGCGCGCTCTGGCTGGAGTCCGGCACGCTGCGGATGGACGGTCCGGCGAAGGAGGTCGTCGCGGCGTACGAGGCCTTCACCAAGAAGAAATAGCCACAACTCCACATGGATCTGCATGGATCCACATGGAGCTGAACAGAACGGACTAGGGTGCGGGTCGATGACGACCCAGCGGGCCGCCGCGCCCGAGCCCTCTCCGTCCCCCGCTCCCGCCTTCTCCTCCCCTTCCTCATCGCTGCCCGCTCGTCTCGCCCTCGGCGCCGTCTGGACCGCGAGCCGGCTCGGGATGCTCGCCCTGCTGCTGCGGGACGACCTCGGCTTCGGAGGCGTCTCCCGCGAGGTGCACGTCCTCTACACCCGCTGGTACGAGGAACTCGGCCGGGGCACGTTCCCCCTGGGCGATCCGACATGGCAGTACCCGCCGGGCGCCGGGGCGGTGATCCTCGCCCCCGCCCTCCTCCCCTGGCTGAGCTACTTCCAGGCCTTCGTGGCGCTGACACTGCTCGCCGACGCGGCCGTCACCCTGGCTCTCGCCAAGGCCGGCGGAGCCCGTGGTACCGGAGCCTGGATGTGGACGTGCGGGCTGCCCCTCCTGCTGCACATCCCGCTCGCCCGCTACGACGTCCAGGTCACCGCCCTGGCCGTACTCGCACTCCTCGCCATGCACCGCCGCCCGCGGCTCGGCGGGGCGCTCGCCGGACTCGGCGCTCTGGTCAAGGTGTGGCCGGCGCTGACACTGCTGGGCACCCCCCGGGGCCGTACCACCCGCGCGGCCTGGGCCTCGGCGGCCACCGCCGCCGTCGCACTCCTCGCCGTCCTCGCCGTCGGCTTCTCCCACCCCCTTGGCTTTCTGCGGCAACAGGGCGGCCGTGGCGTCCAGATCGAGTCGCTGGGCGGCACCGCGCTGGCACTGGCCCGGCTGTTCGGCAGCGGCGGACGGGTCGTGTACCGCTACGGGGCCTTCGAGTTCACCGGCCCGTATGTGACGAGCGTGGCCCGTCTCTCCCTCCTGCTGACCGCCGCCGCCTTCTGCTGGCTGCTGCTGTGGCGGGTACGGGCAGGGCGCGGCCACCGGTCGGAGGCCACGCCGTTCGACGCCGCGCTCTGCGCCGTCCTCCTCTTCACCGTCACCAGCCGGGTCATCAGCCCGCAGTATCTGATCTGGCTGCTCGGCCTGGCCGCGGTCTGCCTCACCTCCCGGCACACCACCCAGCGCCCGGTCGCCCTGCTGCTCCTGCCGGCGACCGCGCTCAGCTCACTCGGGTATCCGGTGCTGTACGAGGACGTCATCGGGGCCACCCCCCTCGGCTGCGCGCTCGTGCTCGTACGGAACGGCCTGCTCCTCGCCGCGGCCGTGCTCTCGGCCCGTCGGCTGTGGGCCGCGACGGCACGAAGCCCGGGAGAGGAGCCATGAGAGGAAGGGCACGAGAAAGAAGGCATGAGAAGGAAAGCATGAGAAGGAAGGCCCGAAGGAGAAGGCGCACACAAGAGAAGGCACGCGAAAGGGGCGCGCACCGTGATGGTGCGCGCCCCTGACTCACATCAGAGCGTCAGCGTCAGCTGTGCGTACGCAGCAGTTGGCGCATCGTCCGCATAGCGACCGACAGGTTCGCCAGGTCGAACGTGTCCGAGCCCTGGATCTCCTCCAGCGTCGTCCGCGCCCGGCCCAGGATCGCCGCGTTCTTGTCCTCCCACGCCTTGAAGCGGTGCTCCGGCGTCGAGGAACCGTTGCCCACGGAGAGCACATCCGCGGTGAGCGCGGCGTGCGCGGCGTACAGGTCCTCGCGGATGGAGGCACGGGCCATGGACTGCCAGCGGTCGGCCCGCGGCAGCTCGATGATCCGGTCCATCAGCTCGGTGATCCGCAGCCGGTCGGCCAGGTCGTAGTAGATCTCGGCGACGGCCAGCGAGTCCTTGCCCGTACGGTCCGCGATGGCCACGATGTCGAGCGTCGGGAAGGCGGACGAGAATCCGGCGACCCGCATGGCCAGGTCCTCCGGGACCCCCGCGGCCGTGAACTCCTCCAGCAGCCCCTGGTACCACTCCAGGTCGGCGCCGCGGAGCATCTTCGGCAGCTCGGCCCACACCTGCTCGACGCCCGAGGCGAAGAAGTCGATCGTCTCCGTCAGCTCCAGCGGCTGCGGCCGGTTGCCGAGCAGCCAGCGCGTGCCGCGCTCGACAAGACGGCGCGAGTGCAGCCGCATCCGCGTCTGCACGTCGGCGGCGACCCTGTTGTCGAGCGCCTCGACAGCGTCCCACACCTCGCCGAGACCGAAGATCGCTCGGGCGGCGGTCTGCGCCCGGACGATCTCCTCGACCGACGCCCCGGTCTCCTCGCGGAGCCGGTGCAGGAAGGTCGAACCACCGGTGTTGACGGTGTCGTTGACCAGGACCGTCGTCACGATCTCGCGGCGCAGCGGGTGGCCGTCGACCGCCTCGGTGTACGTCTCCCGCAGCGGCTTCGGGAAGTACGCGTGCAGCAGACCCCGCAGATACGGGTCGTCCGGCAGCGAGGTGCCGATCAGGTCCTCCGCCAGCGTGATCTTGGTGTAGGCGAGCAGGACGGCCAGCTCGGGCTGGGACAGGCCCCTGCCGGAGTTGAGCAGCTCACGGATCTGACGGTCGTTCGGCAGGAACTCCAGCGCCCGGTCCAGGGCGCCGTCCCGGCCGAGCCGGCGCATGAAGCGCTGGTGGGCGTGGAGCAGGCTGGGCGACTGGGCGACGGCGTTGGTCAGGGCCACGTTCTGCGCGTAGTTGTTGCGCAGCACCAGCTTGCCGACCTCGTCGGTCATCTCGGCAAGCAGCTTGTTCCGCTGCTTGACGGTCATGTCGCCATCCGCGACAAGGCCGTTCAGCAGGATCTTGATGTTCACCTCGTGGTCGGAGGTGTCCACGCCCGCGCTGTTGTCGATGGCGTCGGTGTTGACCCGGCCGCCGCCGCGTGCGAACTCGATACGGCCGAGCTGGGTCAGGCCCAGGTTGCCGCCCTCGCCGACGACCTTGACCCGCAGCTCGTCGCCGTTGACGCGGATGGCGTCGTTCGCCTTGTCGCCGACATCGGCGTTGGACTCGGTGACGGCCTTGACGTACGTGCCGATGCCGCCGTTCCACAGCAGGTCGACCGGCGCCTGCAGGATCGCCTTCATCAGGTCGGCCGGGGTCATCTTCGTGACCCCCTCCTCGATGCCGAGGGCCTCGCGGACATGCGCGTTGACCGGGATCGACTTCGCACTGCGGGGGTGGATGCCGCCGCCCGCGGACAGCAGCTCCTTGTTGTAGTCCGCCCACGACGAGCGGGGCAGCTCGAACAGTCGGCGGCGCTCGGCGTACGAGACGGCGGAGTCGGGCTCAGGGTCGATGAAGATGTGGCGGTGGTCGAAGGCCGCGACCAGCCGGATGTGCTCGGAGAGCAGCATGCCGTTGCCGAACACGTCACCGGACATGTCGCCGACGCCGACTGCGGTGAAGTCCTCGGTCTGGGTGTCGTGGCCCAGCTCGCGGAAGTGCCGCTTCACGGACTCCCAGGCACCGCGGGCCGTGATGCCCATGCCCTTGTGGTCGTAACCGGCCGAGCCGCCCGAGGCGAAGGCGTCGCCGAGCCAGAAGTTGTACGAGAGCGCGACCTCGTTGGCGATGTCGGAGAACGTCGCGGTGCCCTTGTCGGCGGCGACGACGAGATACGTGTCGTCCTCGTCGTGGCGCACCACCTCGGCCGGCGGCACGACCTCGCCCGCCACCAGGTTGTCGGTGATGTCGAGCAGCGCCGAGATGAAGGTCTTGTAGCAGGCGATGCCCTCGGCGAGCCAGGCGTCACGGTCCACGGACGGGTCCGGGAGCTGCTTGGCGACGAAGCCGCCCTTGGCGCCGACCGGCACGATGACGGTGTTCTTCACCATCTGCGCCTTGACCAGGCCGAGGATCTCCGTACGGAAGTCCTCGCGCCGGTCGGACCAGCGCAGACCGCCGCGCGCGACCTTGCCGAAGCGCAGGTGCACGCCCTCGACGCGCGGCGAGTACACCCAGATCTCGTACGCCGGCCGGGGCGCCGGCAGATCCGGGATGGCCTGCGGGTCGAACTTCATGGACACGTAGGCGTGCGGCTCGAAGCCCTCGGCCTCCTGGAAGAAGTTCGTCCGGAGGGTGGCCTTGATGAGCGTGAGGAAGGAGCGGAGGATCCGGTCCTCGTCGAGCGAGGCGACCTGGTCGAGGGCCGCGTCCAGCTCCTCCAGCAGGGCGTCGATCAGCTCGGTGCCGGCGCGCTGGCGGTCCGGCGCCATACGGGCCTCGAAGAGGTTGACCAGCAGCCGGGTGGTGTGGACGTTGTTGAGGAGGGTGTCCTCCATGTAGTCCTGGCTGAAGGTCGAACCGGCCTGCCGCAGGTACTTGGCGTAGGCGCGCAGCACCACGGCCTCGCGCCAGTTGAGCCCGGCGCGGAGCACGAGCGAGTTGAACGTGTCGTTCTCCGCGGCACCGGTCCACACGGCGGAGAAGGCGTCCTGGAAGCGCTCACGGGCGTCGTCGCCGAGGTAGTCGCCGCCGTTGCCGCTCGGGGTCGGCATCCGCAGACCGAAGTCGTAGATCCACGCGTGCGTGCGGTCCGCGCAGCGCAGTTCGTACGGGCGCTCGTCGAGGACCTCGACGCCGAGACGGTTCAGGACCGGCAGCACGGAGGAGAGGGAGACCTGCTCGCCCGGCCGGTAGATCTTGAAGCGGCGCTCGCCGGGCGCTGCGCCCACCGGCTCGTAGAGGGAGAGCGAGAAGCCCTCGCCGGAGCGCGAGAGCTGCTCCAGGTGGACCAGGTCGGCGACCGCGGCGCGAGGCGTGTGGTCGGCCTTGTAGCCCTCGGGGAAGGCGTTGCCGTACTTGCGCAGCAGCTCGGCCGCGTGCTCCTCACCGAGCTCGGCGTTGAGCGCCTCGGCGAAGCCGTCGGCCCACGAGCGGGCGGCCTCGACGAGCCGGGCCTCGATCCGCTCCTTGTCGGAGTCGGTGAGGTGGGTCAGCTCGGTGCCGGGCGCCACGCGCACGACGAAGTGCAGCCGGGTGAGCACCGACTCGGTGCTCATGAGGGTGAAGTCGACGCTGGTGCCGCCCAGCTCCTCCTTGAGGATGCCGGTCAGGCGCTCACGGACGGTGGTGTTGAAGCGGTCGCGCGGCAGGTACACGAGGGCCGAGTAGTAGCGGCCGTACTCCTCCTGGCGCAGGTACAGCCGCAGCCTGCGGCGCTCCTGCAGGTAGAGGACGCTGGTGACGATCTCGCGCAGCTCGTCGGGCGGGGTCTGGAACAGCTCGTCGCGCGGGTACGTCTCCAGGATCTGCAGCAGGTCGCGGCCGTCGTGGCTGTGCGGCGAGAAGCCCGCGCCGTCGAGGACCTCGGCGACCTTGCGGCGGATGACCGGGACGCGGCGCACCGACTCGGTGTACGCGGCCGAGGAGAACAGACCGAGGAAGCGCCGCTCACCGGTGACGTTGCCCTCGGCGTCGAACTTCTTCACGCCGACGTAGTCGAGGTACGACGGGCGGTGGACGGTGGCGCGGCTGTTGGCCTTGGTCAGGATCAGCAGCTTGTGCTCGCGAGCCTTGGCGCGGGCATCGGCGGGCAGCCGGTTGAAGGAGGGGCTCACGGGGTGGCCGTGGGCGTCGTCGCCGCTGTGGTGCGGGTCGGAGCGGAGGATGCCGAGGCCGGTGCCGGGGACGGCGGCCAGCGCGTCGCCGTCGACGAGGTTGTACTCGCGGTAGCCGAGGAACGTGAAGTGGTCGTCGGAGAGCCAGCGCAGCAGCTCGCGGGCCTCGTCGACCTCCTCGTCGCGCAGGTCGTCGGCGGTGGGCTCGCCGGGCAGCTCCTCGGCGATGCGCAGCGCCGCGTCGCGCATCTTCTCCCAGTCCTCGACGGCCTCGCGGACGTCGGACAGGACACGCAGCAGGTCGGACGTGATCTGCTTCAGATCGGCGCGGTCGGTCTCGCGGTCGATCTCGACATGGATCCAGGACTCGACGAGCGCATCGTGCGGCAGCTTGGCGCCCTTGCCGTTGCTGCCGTCACCGGTGGCGTGACCGCTGGAGTCGCCGCTGAGGACCTCGATGAGCTTGCCGGTGACGTCACGGCGCACGACGAGCTGCGGGTGGATCACCACATGGATGCCGCGGCCCTGGCGGGACAGCTCATTGGTCACGGAGTCGACGAGGAACGGCATGTCGTCGGTGACGACCTCGACGACGGAGTGGCTGCACGTCCAGCCGTTCTCCTCGACGGTCGGGGTGTGCACCCGGACGTTGGCCGTGCCCTGCGGGCGGTTCTCCGCCAGCCGATAGTGCGAGACAGCTGCGCCGAAGATGTCGACGGGGTCGCGGTCGGCGAGGTCCTCGGGGGCGGTGTGCAGGTAGTAGCGCTGGAGGTAGGCGAGGAGGGCGTCCTGGTCAGGACGGTCCCCGCTGTCGGACCCAGTCGGAAGTTGTCCCCCGCCCGGGCTGTGCTCAGCTACCCGTGCGGCCCTCTCGAGCAGCTCGGCCTTGGCTTCGTCCAGCTTGGTCTGCATGTCCTCTGGCTCCTGTCGCGCGCCGTTGCGTGACGTAGGTGGAAAAGATGGCACAACGCCACGACGCGGGGTGTCCGGTCGGGGTCGACGCTATGCCGGGATGAGAGATGTCCGGGCCGATATCGGCCAATGTGGGAGACGGGCCCGGTAGGTGACCGCGACGCGGTCCACGCGGTTCACGCGATCCATACGATCCATGCGGTTCACACGGTCCGGAGAAGGGCCCGGGTCCACAGGGAAGATCAGCTCGCACCCGGCCGCTGTGGCGTACCGGGCGCAGGCCGGGGGCTTCGCTGCCCCCACGGCATATCGCGCTGATCACGGGTCAAGGCTATCGCTCCGCCCCCCTGACCCGTCATGAGCCGTATGTGTACAAAAGCGGGGCCGGAAGTTTGACACTCTGGACAGCGACACATGCCCTCTTGGCAAACAGCCGCGGGGGAGGCAGGTTGGCGTGAGGGGCCGAAGGCCGACAAATCGATACAGACAAATCGATACAGGGGAGCAGTAGCCATGAGCGCGAAGATCCTGATCGTCACCGGCGACGCAGCCGAGTCCCTGGAGGTCCTGTACCCGTATCAGCGGCTGCGCGAGGAGGGGTACGAGGTCCACATCGCGGCCCCGGCCCGCAAGAAGCTCCAGTTCGTGGTTCATGACTTCGAGCCGGGCTTCGACACGTACACGGAGAAGCCGGGCTACACCTGGCCCGCCGATCTGGCCTTCTCGGAGGTCGATCCGGGCGACTACGTCGCGATCGTCATCCCGGGCGGCCGGGCCCCGGAGTACCTCCGCAACGACCCCGAGCTCCGCAAGATCCTCAAGTCCTTCTTCGACGCGGACAAGCCCGTGGCCCAGATCTGCCACGGCCCCCTGCTGACGGCCGCCACCGGCAGCCTCACGGGCCGCAGAGTCACGGCCTATCCGGCCCTCGAACTCGACATGCAGGCAGCCGGTGCCTCCTTCCAGGACACCGAGGCCGTGGTCGACGGCACCCTGGTCTCCTCCCGCGCCTGGCCCGACCACTCCGCCTGGATGCGCGAATTCCTCACGGTCCTGCGCGCGAAGGCACCGCTGAGCTGATCCAGCGCGGGGGGGCTTCGGCCCCGGACCCGGCGGTACGGGGCACGGGTGCGGTGGGCGCGGCCAGTGTGTCCGTCCTCAAGCTCCCCCTACGCCCTGCGGCGTGGGGGGACCCCCAGACGGGCTTGGGTGGTCGGGGTTGTCCGGGACCGGGCGGTTGCCGTCCGGGGCCGCTCCGGGGCTCGTATCCGGGACGGGCATGATTTAACGGCGCGCCACCCGGTACCGCACGGGCCTCGCCCTCGTCGCGCGCCACAAATCACGCTTCAGTGTCCCGAACACGACCCCTGCACGTCCCCGGAACTGCGTACCCGTGGGGGCTGACCCCGGTGGTTGGTGTCCACCGGCCCGCAGGCGAGCAACGACCGCAGGGCCCGACACCGGGACTACGATCCGCACCCGGGGGCCGGCCCTGGGGCGGGGCCGTGCAGGGTCGCCCCCGCAGAAAATCGGGCGGTGGTTCCGGATGACGCCGTATCCACCGATTTCCGAGGAGGCGAGCCCGGAGGGGCCCAGCCCCACCACCCACCGGCGCACCCCGAGCCCGTCTGGGGGTCCCCCCACGCCGCAGGGCGTAGGGAGAGCTTGAGGACGGACACAC